>JBEIHA010000173.1:0-6924 GCA_040381635.1 Pseudobdellovibrionaceae bacterium | reverse complement strand
CGTGAATGTCATTCGGCGGCTTCAGGAATTCTGTGATCGCTTTCTTGGCGGCGCTTTTTCTAGCAGCTACACAGGCTTTCGCGATAAGCGCCGATCCCTATTTCGGCATGTTCACCCCCTTTGGCTGTTAGGGCGTAAAGCTCTCGCCGATTGGAATCGAGACATTGAAAAACTCTACGCCGGCTTAGCCAGAATCTCTGAAGCCGCCGGGCCCTCGTGCCAGTTGCGAAACGTTGATTGGAACAACGCCTTTCTTAGCCTCTATTACAAGAATCTAAAAGAGTATGCCGTCACTCACCGGAAATCGAAAGACCCTTGCGAGGCGGCCATCGTTAAAGTCCATGACTTGCTCGCCCGTCATGCCGCAGTTTTGGATCAAGAGGCTTTGCTTGCGGGAACAACTCGCCCCGGGGATCTCGCCGTCGTCGAACTTGAAGCCAACATCGCATCAGACTTTCACCGTCCGATGGCGATCGATTATGATTTTGAACCGGCCCCGGATGAAGATCGTCTGGCCTTTATCAGTGGCTTTGGTCCTACCAACGAATCATCTTTAGTCGCCTTCCCCGTGAATCCTCTGAGCGTTGGCTTCACCGATTTTCGTGGCATGGCGGGCAGCGATCTTATGGAATTGGCGGGATCCGCCGCTTTGTGCAAAGGCGATTCGGGCGGACCCACCGCTTACGTGAAACACGCAGAAATGATTTTGGTCGCGGTGAATGCCGGTACTACCGGTTGTAATTTCCGCGGCAACACGAGCCATGCTTTACGTGTTAAGGCCCATGCCGACTGGCTTCGCTCGCTGATAGTGCAGGCAAAATAGAATTTATTTTTTCGCGCGCGCTCCGGCCAGGCGGACCGTGTTTTCCATAAGCATGGTGATGGTCATGGGACCGACTCCGCCGGGAACGGGCGTTGCGGCCTTGATCGTGCCTTCAAGTTCGTTAAGGCGGACATCGCCGCAAAGCTTGGTCTTGCCGTCTTTGCCCGGTTTGCGGTGAATGCCCACGTCGATGACCACGCTATTTTTTTTAAAATCACCTTGGCCTAAAAACTCGGCCTGCCCCGCAGCGACGACGACGAGGTCCGCGTTCAGCGTGTGTTCACGCATATTCTTGGTCTTCGAATGACAAACGGTGACCGTGGCATTCGCCTGGGTCAGCAGATGCGCCATTGGTTTACCGACGATATTGCTGCGCCCAATTACGACCGCATTCATGCCCGCGACCTGGATTTTGTAATGTTCCAAAATAACCATCACTCCCCATGGGGTGCAGGGCGTGGTCAGCGCTTTTCCGCTCCACAATAAACCTAGATTTTGCGGAGTTAGGCAATCGGCGTCTTTTGCAGGCGAGATCCAGGCGATCGCCTGGTCGCTATCCAAGTGTTTTGGCAAAGGCAGTTGCATAAGTATGCCGTCCACCTGCGGGTCGGCATTCAACTCATCGATCACCTTTTTTAGATGCTCAGCGGTCGTCGTTGCCAGTAGCCTATGCTCGACCGAGCGGATACCGACTTCAACGCAGGCTTTCAATTTGTTAGCGACGTAAACGTGACTCGCGGGATCGTCGCCGACCAGGATCACGGCCAGACCAGGCTGCCGCCCGTGGGCCTTTTTAAATTCAGCGCTGGCCGACGCGATCAACCTGCGGCGGGCTTCAGATACGGGTTTTCCTTCAAGTCTTTGCATGTCGAGCAATGTAGACCATTTCAGGGGTCGAGTGTAGCGCATTGACCGTGCGCATGAATTAGCCTACATATTGGGCTGACCTTTACCAGGAGCTCTAAGCCATGGCTGAAAAAGTAAAGCTATCGGAAGACGGATCATCGATCGACTTCGTGCAAAGCGACTCTTTGCCCACGTCGACCAAAAAATTCCGCCAAAGCCCTGAAATCGAAGGATTTTACCGCTTCGTTTACGAAAACGACCTGCAGCACGAAGCCTACCTGATTTTGGACGGCATTATCCAGCGCCGCAAAGCCCTGCGCGTGAAGGCAAAGCCCGTTAAAGCCGCTAAGAAGTAATTCCGGGCTTCGATGAAGCTCGCGATCAATGAATCTTTTTATATCTCGGACATACGCCAAGGTGATCAGACCGCCTACATCGAGCATTTAAAAGTCCGGCAGATTTACGAACAAACTCTCTCCATTCCGTTCCCCTACACGCAAAAAGACGCCGACTGGTGGATCGAGCGCTGCCTTAAGGCCAACGCTGAGGCTTCGGGTCGCACCAGCAATTGGGTGATCCGGCGGGTTTCGGATGACTATTTGGTCGGCGGCATCGGCTTTGTGGGTCTGGAAGTGGGCCAAGCCTTTAAAGCTGAGCTCGGCTATTTTCTGGCTAAACCGTATTGGGGACAGGGACTGATGACCGAAGCCGTTGGCAAAGTTTGCGAATATGGTTTTCGCGAATTCGGTTTGGATAAAATCACAGCGCATGTTTTTTCGTTCAACGTCGGATCCGCGCGCGTGTTGGAAAAAAACGGCTTTCAGTGCGAAGGCTTGCTCCGCGCTCACTACAAAAAAGACGGCCAGCTTTTAGATGGCAAAGCTTTCGGGCGTTTGAAGACCGAATAAGCCCATCCCCTACTATGAATTTCCGTAATCCGGACGGACAAAATAGCTGAAGCAGACATTTAATGATAAATTGAAGCTAAGGGGTGGCCCATAATTATTCGAACACTAAAATTATTTTTTACTTTTATGCCTTTAGCCATCTCCTGCGCAACTACCACGAGGGACTATTCGGGCGCTGAATTTAATTTTGATCAAGCAGCTTCCCTTATTCTAGAGGAAAGAACTCAAGAAGAAATAGAAAAACGCATTGGTCAGCCGTCCCAAAAAATTCTTAAAGGTAAACATGAATGGTGGGATTACAATGAAAAAGGCACCGATTACCAAAGATTGAGTTTGAAGTTTACAAAAGATAAGCAACTTGAATCTGTCTTGTGGGTCCCGAGACCTGACGAGCCAGAAAGTAAGTTGGATGGTCTCTTCAAACATTATCCTTACAATAAGTTTCATAAACTTGCATCGGATCAAGTTCCGTCTGATTCGACTAGCACCGATACTATGTATTCCGACAATAAATCGGTCACTGTCTTACATAACCATCGCGCGAATCGAGTAGAAGCGATCACATGGTATCTGGAACACACCGAACAAAAATCGGCAGACAGCGTGTCACCCAAGACCGAATTTCCGTAATCCGGACGGACAAGGCAGCCCTTCTACTTATTAATCAAAGATGACGTTCGCAGACCGCTTGCAACAACGGCCCCCCGGAGGTCATCTATGCGCTTAATCCGGAACTCACGCGGACAGGGTCTAATTGAATATGTCATCTTGGTGGCATTGGTCGGCGTCGCGACGATCGGCATGGTTCGCGTTCTACAAAATTCCATCAACGTGAATTTGGCCAACGTGGTGCACGCTCTGCAAAGCGACGGCAAACGCCGCGAAACTTTCGAGCGCGTGGACCCCGAAGACCTTAAGAAAAAAGACTTCAGCGATTTTATGAACGGGGCCGCCAGTCGCAAAAGCAAAGAATGATTCTAAAGAACGATGCAGGCAGTGCGATCGTTGAAAGCCTTGCGGCTATTACCGCACTTTTGGTTTTTATCGTCGGGATTTGGATTGGTGTGTACCTGATTTTCGCGCGCGCGTGGATGCAGTACCAAAGTGAACAGGCGCTGTATTGCCTGAGTGAATCGAAGCCCGCCTTGATCTGTCGTCGGGCCTTGCAAAAAAAATTGGTGACGGGGCTTCCCTTCGGACGGTTGGGCAGAATGCGTTTGAGTTCCGCCGCAAAAGGAAAGCATCAAAACTGGAACGTTGAGGTTGAATGGAAAATCCGCACTTTCACATTGAGCGTCCGCAAAGAACTAGGCACGCGGCGCTTGCTTCAGAGCAGGGCTTTGCACTGGTAAGTTTGATCGCGCTGGTGCCGCTGTGTTTAGCTTTGATCATCGCTTTGAGTGCGGGATTTTATTTTATGAAGCGCAAATCTTTGGCGCAAGCTCATTGCGTGCAGCAGGCTTCGGTTCTGCAAATGGAATTGAAGGACACCTTGGACAAGTTATTGCGCCTAAACCCAAAGTCTAAGAGTTTGCGAGCTCAACGGGACATGGCCGACAAAGCTTTGCAAAGGGCCGTTGCCAGCGCCAATCCCTACGCGATGGCTGCGGCCAAGGCTTATTGGATGGCGGTTGTTGTGCAACAGTTAGCTTTACGCTCAAAGCAGCAAGCTCTGCTCGCCCGTGCCGATCAGCAAAGGCACTACGGACATCGGCAGTTGCGCGATCGTTTGCGCTCGCTTGGCGTCTCCAAGGTGGCTTCGCGCAAGTACTACTGGCGCGCTCTGGCGGTCGAAGCATCTCCTCCGGCCTCGCTCACACCGAATTACGAACCGCTGCCCGTGTTTTCGTATATGCAACAACATCGCTTTCGCTTCGAGGTGGACTTAAGACCGAAGTTCGCTTCGGTCTTAAGGGGAATGGATCTACGCCAAACGACAGAATGCTCAGTGAGCCTTAAAGGAGAACACCGAAAGTGGGAATTGCAAATAGTCGCGGCCAATGCGCCCTCGAAACGTTCGTGGTTTTGATCGTGTTCACCACTTTGGTTTTGCTCATTCAGCAGTTTGCGACGCAGACCAAGGGTTTTTTTACAAACGCCGTTTTGTCGAAAGAGGTTCGCTAATGTTGCCTATGGTAATGGCCCGTATAGCTGCACTTGGCTTTGAACGAAAGATTCTTTTGTACGCGGGCATTTTATCCTTAGTGCCTGTCGTTGCCTTTGTTTTGGGTGGACCACGCGACGCCCCGTCTGTGGAACGGGGGCAGCCCACGGACGTAACCACGATGATCCCCAAAGGCTTCGTTTTAGTGCCGATCGAGGTGCAAAATTACGAAGCTCTGGACTCGATTCTTGGACGGTTTGGCATCGTTGATCTTTTTCGAGCTCCCACCCAAGAAGGATCGACCCAACATTTGGTCGCGCGCAACGTCCGCATCTTAAGGGCGCCGCAGAACCCCACTCATTTCGCTGTCTTAGTGATGGAAGAAAAAGTGAGCGAAATTTTACGTGGCGGCGGCTTGTTCACCGTGATCGTCAAACGCCCCGCAGAAGATGGAACAGAGTTTGTAATTCACGACAAACCGAAGCGACGAAAGATCGTCTACGGAGGAGAATAAAAATGCGTTTTTTCTTGGCCATTCTTATGTTCGCGCAGTCCGCGCAAAGCGCCGTTCTGATTCACGGACCGGGCACCCCTACCTTGGATTACCGCGCGGCGCTTAAGGCCGATCCGGATCTGCGCTCGCCCACGGAACACTTGCTTAAGGCGCGGCCCGGGGCAGGCCGTCGTGAAGCGCTGCTCACCGCCTTTGCTTCCGCTCAAACGGCATTTTTAGAAAACTCGCTCGGTGAAGCTCGCGCTCTTTTTGAAAGTGTCGCCGGCATGATGAATCATGCCGACTGGCCCCGCGCCGATCGTCAGGTTTTTTTGCATGCCTGTCTTCGATCGGCACAATTGCAAGCGGATAGCGAAGGACAAAACCTTTGGCTGGCGCGCGCCGTGGCTCTTGGCGATTATATTGAAGCAGAAGCCGGACTGTTTCCACCACCGCTGCTGGCGGGCCTTAAGAAATTTCGCGCCGAAATTCCTCGAGCGCGAGTTTCACCCGAAGTTTTCGCCGCAGGTTGGACCACTGTGCTGCTGAACGGTTATGTCTGCTCGGCGAAAACCTGCGCGGGCTTTCCGCTTGGGGGCGAAAAGGTCCGGGCTACTTTTCTGTCCGACACCTGGCAGAGCGTGACCTTGATGTTGGATGCACGCGAACTGACAACGGTTCAACCAAAGCAAGTGGCTTGGGTCAGTGGTGATTGTACGAAGACCCGTTTTAGCGCGGCGGTCAGCGCGCTTAAAGGTGCGCGCTCTTTCTGGGGCTTGGAGTGCGAGTCCTTGTCGCCAGCTGGGAACTTAGCCACAGCTTCGTCTGCGAATACGGCGCACACCTCAGATTCAAAAACGCTTAACTTAAATCCCATCGCTCAAACGCAAGCTTTACCCACATTCCAGATCAAAGAAAAGTCCATCGCTTTCTATGAATCGAAATGGTTTTGGATGGGCGTGGGCGTACTCGCTGCCGGGGCGTTGATTGCCAATGGTCAAAACAAGAGAGAAGAGAAAGAACCGACGACCACTTACGGTTATCAGTAGAACAATGACAAATATGTTCTCAAATTGGTCGAGATGCCGCGATTCTTTAATAAGAAATTTGCCGCGCTGTCTCCTGTCTAGACAGGGATCAGTGCGTTAGATTTTTTAGCTCGTTGATTTTTGTAACTCGCCGTTTAAATCAAATCAAATGCTCTCCCCGAAACACCACTTGCACCGCCGCTTCTTCTTCAAGAAGCGTAAATGAATTCGGTGCCCAGGAAAGATCGCGGTGACCCATATAGCTGGTCGGCAGGCCAAGTAAGCGAGGTATCCCCGCTTCCGCAGATTGGCGCAGAGCTTGAAAAATGCGGCCGATGCTGGTCGGTTCAATGGGGGCGTCGCTGCCGAAATCGAAGGCGATTTCAGCCTCCTGAAGTTTGCGCCACGGAAAGGCGTGTTCAACCAAATCGCCGACCTTATTTTTCAGCCACAATTGATCGCTTAACCAATGTGACGGCTGCAAATGCACCTCGATCGGCAGACCGCGCATCAGCTCAATGGTTTCGCCCCGGATCAACTCGCCGTGCTCGATGTGCAAAATACCTTGCACACCTTCTTTGTTTAGGCCCGCGGCAATGCCCACGATCATCGCGGCGGCGGCGTCACCAATGGCATGGCAAGCGACTTGAAAACCCTTTTCCCAAGTCTTGATCAAGGTCTCGCGCAAAGCCGTTTCCTCCCACAAACAAAGTCCGGAGTGG
>JBEIHA010000172.1:0-6927 GCA_040381635.1 Pseudobdellovibrionaceae bacterium | reverse complement strand
TCGGGATCGTTGGCGGCGGCGCCCAAACCTTCGGTGGGTTCCGCAGACAAGACTGGCTTATTCGCGCTATCAATACGCAAGGTTTGCGTGCGGTGAGCGCGCATCCAGTCCGAACCCTTCATGTATTTCACGTTGGTCGTAATTAAAGCGATTTTGTAGGTTCCGGCGTCGAGGGCGGATTTTTCCATCAAAGGGCCTTCATTCAATTGCTTAAGCATTCCGTCGAAGCGCTCTTCGGCCTTGCGCTTCTTCTCTAGGGTTTCCGCAGTTTTCTTGCGATCTTCGTCCGTCTCCGCCGCGGGCGCGGCCGGTGTCGCCGGAATCGGTTTACCGGTTTTCGGATCGATTTTTTGATTAGTCGCATTCGGATTCTTGCGAACGGGCTGGCGTTTCTTGGGTTTGCCGTCGCCGCAACCAATCGCTACCGTGAGCGTAAGGCTCGCCAGAACGATGAAGCGCAAGACGCGTGTTGAATGGTTCAATCCCATGAGTTCCTCCCTAATAGGCACACGGATACGTTAGATAAAAATTTCACTATCCGTGCCGAGGTCAGGGTCAAATTAAACGGGGGCTGACGTGAATAGGCGCCCATTTACGTCAGTTCAAGGGGCGGTGAAGCTGATTTTGAGCGCCTTCAAATCGAATGTAGGCCTACTGACAAACCCAGAAACAACCCAGTTCGGCGCCCTGGTCGATGCAGGCGTCCACATCTTGGAATTGGCCACAGCCGCGCGAACCTTCGCAACTTGGGGTGCAGGCTAAGTCTTCGAGATCGGGGAACAAATCAGATATGGAGGACAGGTCACGGGTAGGGGATGCGGAGTTGAGATCCATGGAGCTATCGATGGCGAAAGCACTTTGCGAAATATATATAAGGATGAGGGGCACTAACAATCTGAACAAGTATCGCTCCTAATAGGGCTTATAACGAAAAACTATGTCGGATGAAGCTATAAGCTCAAGAAACTTCCTAGTCAATAAGCCCCCTCGGCGAAGACCAATTCCACCGTTTCGGGCAGAAGATCTTTCAGACTTGGAAACTTGGTTTCCAGCTCCTCACGCGTGAAGCTTCGAGCCACTGTGCCCCTCGGCCATAGGAACGGATTGGTTTGAAAGACCGCTTGCTCCGCCTTTGCGATTTCGGTCCAAATCGGCAGGGCCGCACTCGCGCCGGTTAAGCCCATCGGGGTGTTGTCGTCATAGCCCACCCACACCACGGTCAAAAGCCGAGAGCTAAAACCTGCCATCCACGCGTCTTTGGTGTCATTGGTCGTTCCTGTTTTTCCGGCGTAGTCACCGACGAGACCCCACGCTCGCGCCGCGCGCGCCGTGCCGGTGTCGATCGATTGGCGAAGAATTCCGACGAGAACCGCGGTCGGGACCTGAGGCATCTCGACTTGCGAGGACGGCACGCGATCAAATAAAACTTCGCCCTGATGACTTTCCACTCGGGTCACCGAATGAATCAAATCACCTTGGCCCATTCTTCCCAACGTCGTGTAGCCTTGCGCCACTTCCCAAAGCGAGAGTTCGAAGGCCCCGAGGGTCAGCGAAGGAAGCATCGGGACCTGCGCGGAGATACCTGAACTTTGGATGGCGTCGCCCACCGCTTCTAAGCCCACTTCCTGGCCGATTTTGGCAGCCGGAATGTTCATCGATTGCGCCAGAGCGTAAAAATAAGGGACGGGGCCATGGTTTTTGCCGTCGTAGTTCTTCGGCTTCCACGATTGTCTCTTCACTTTCCATTCGAACGGTTCGTCGATGATGGTGGTCAGTGCGTCGTGATCTTTGTCTTGAAGTGCGGGCCAAAACACAAATGGTTTAACGATAGAGCCCACTTGGCGGCGACTAGCGAAGGCACGATTGTACTGAGTGGTACGGAAGTCTCGGCCCCCGGTTAGAGCCAACACTTGCGCGTTGGCCAAATCCACGGTCATGGCCGCCACTTGCAAAGGCTGTTTGGATGGCTTCTTCACTTTCTTTTCGACGGCTTCGATGACCTTAGTGATCGCGTTCACCATTTGCGTTTGCACTTCGCTGTCGAGGGTCGTGTAGATGCGCGCGCCATCGGGCACTTCAAAATCCCAGGCCTGGAATTCGCGCAGGGCACTAAATACAAAATAGGGAGCATTGGCCTTGCGGCTGGCTTGCGGTGGATTTGGCAAAGGTGCCGCCGCCGCGGTCAGCGCTTCTTCCGGGCTGATCATTTGATTAGTGACCATGCGGTTCAACACCAGTTGGCGTCTTTCCTTGGCGGCTTTGCCGTCTTTGACGAAAGGGGAAAACTTACCCGGATTGTTGATGATTGCGCCGATCATCGCGCATTCCGAAAGATTCAGGCGGGCGATCGGCTTGTCGAAATAGTAATCGGCGGCACTGCCAAAGCCGCGCACTTGGTAGGGGCCGTTCTGTCCCATGTAGATGACGTTCAAGTACATTTCTAGAATTTGGTCTTTGCTGATCTGTGATTCCAGCATCACCGATAGCAGTTGCTCTTGCAGTTTTCGGCGGATGGTTTTTCGGGCGTTCAGGAAAAAGTTTTTCACCAACTGTTGGGTGATAGTGCTCCCGCCTTCGGCGAAGCGTCCTGCGCGCACGTTACGGATGATCGCGCGCAAGGTGCCGGTGGCACTGACCCCGCGGTGCTCTAAAAAATCACGATCTTCGATCGCGGTCACGGCCTGCAAGCAATAGAGCGGGACTTCACTTAATGGAGTATTGAACTGCAAAATCGGATTGCCGTCGAAAAACTGCGTGATTAGGCGCGGGTAAAGCGATTGGAATGGCACTTCTACCCAAGGGTCACCGCGCCAGACCTCTTGGATCCAACCGCCCTCACCCCAGCCGACCAGTAGTTTGTCTTTGCGCAAGTATAGGCAATTCGTCGAAGTGTCTTTGAACGCCGCGCCCGTTTGCCTGACGCAGGACTCGGCATCCGTGAATTCGAAATCGCGTCCGCTTTGCAGGCCGCGCTTCGCAAATTCCTCTTCGAGCGCTTGCTGCGGCATCTTGCGGCCTGGGGAGAGCGGAAAGCCCTGCGAATAAAGTTCGAGCGGTGGCAAGACCCATCCTTTTTCAAGGCGCTGGGTGATCATGCTCTGCAATGAAACTACGGTGACCGTAAAGATCGTCAGAGC
The DNA here is from genome assembly GCA_040381635.1 of Pseudobdellovibrionaceae bacterium. Taxonomy (GTDB): domain Bacteria; phylum Bdellovibrionota; class Bdellovibrionia; order Bdellovibrionales; family UBA1609; genus JALHOQ01. The sequence continues at coordinate 3,790 of JBEIHA010000172.1, read as the reverse complement.
GATAGCACTGATGAATGCAAGGCCGATAAGGATTTTTTTTCTTCGAGACACGCCTCTTGACATTAGAGGGGCCGGGTTCTTTAGTCAAAGGCATGAAAATCACCGAATCACAAATGAAGAGAATGGCGTCGGCGATCATGAATGCTCTCAAAGCACAGCAGTCGATCGAGGTCTTCAAAGAAAAAGAAGAAGACGTGCATCAACGGGCTTTCGAAATCATCCGGGCCGATTTCTTCCGCGAAAGAGAACTCGACCAAGAAGTGAACAAGATGATGGACGACCTGGAACGCCAGAATCCAAACGGTTTCGAACGCTACAAGATGTTCCCGATGCTGAAGAAGCGCTTGGCGAAAGAAAAGGGGATCGTTCTATGATTTTGAGCGAAGACCGCGTTTCGCATTTGGCCCGTTTGGTGGTCGACGGCATCTGGAACGACGACCTAGTCGACTACGTCGATGATGACGCCGCATTGCGCGCCGCTAAGAAGGGTTTGAATGAGTTCGTGAAGATCGTCGAAGAGGTTGATAAGACTGTAACCGCCAAGGTGGCCTCGCTGAAGCGCGGCGTTCCTGAAGGAAGTCCCGAATGGGACATCATGTATGGCAAATATTTCGAAGAGGAGATGAAGAGACGTGGCACAGACTAAAAAGAATTCGTCAGCTAAGGGCAAAGCGATGAAAAGTAAGCCGGTTAAAAGCGCGAAGAAGGCCGTGCCCGCTAGGGCTGTGCTCGCGAAGAAAGCTGCAAAGACCGCAAAGGTTTCGGCGAAGACCGCAAAGGCTGCAAAGCCCGCAAAGGCTTCCGCAAAAGCCACAAAGCCCGCGCAAAAATCTTCGCAAAAGAACTCGTCCTTAATGAATAAAAATTCATTCGCGACGGCGGTCGGCAAAAAAAATGCGACGCCGCGAATTCCGAATTCCTTCAAGCCCCTAGATGATCGCATTATTATCTCTGTGGAACCGATGGCCGAAAAAACAGCCGGCGGAATCATCATTCCCGGTAGCGTTTCCGAACGTCCTTCGCGTGGCACGGTCTTAGCGACCGGTCCCGGCCGCCGCAATAAGAAGGGCGTCGTTCGCCCGTTGGATGTGAACGTGGGCGACACCGTTCTTTTTCCCCAATTCGCCGGTCAGAAAATCGAAATCGGCGCGGATGAATTTTTAATCCTGCGTGAAGAAGAAGTCCTCGGCATCCAACTTGCGTAAAATTTGAGCACACAACCGAAAAGCCCGTCGCCATTGACGGGCCCGCCCAAATCAGGATCTGATTGACTGTGAGGGGTCCGGTGCTAGGCTGGGGTCCAAACTTACCGGACGGGTGTGATGCAAAAAAGCTTAAAGGTATTCACTACTTCTAGCGTTCTCCTTGGAACTCTGTTTTTTATTTCCCAACTTCTTTTGCCCAAGGCCTTCGCCGACATCGAATGGAGCGGCGTTTACCGCTTCGAAGGCAATGCGATTCACAATTCAGAAGTGAACGATAAGGGTCGTGACTTGGGCTACGGCTTGAATCATCTGGTCCTCCGGCCGAAAATTGTGGCGGGTGACGGGCTGACTATTCAAGGGCAATTCCATATTCTCAACTCTGCGGGTTACCCGAATTCGCAATTGGGTCAGGTTTGGGGAAGCGGAGTGAACACAGGTGGGCCTCAGACCGCCGACAACTCGGGTCCCAATTCCAATGCTGTTTCGGACAACCAGCGGGCCGAGACGATTGAAGTCTCTCAGCTTTATCTGACATTGAATCAAGAGTTCGGCCAGTTGCTGGTCGGTCGCGCTCCATTGCAATTTGGTTTAGGCATGACCCACAATGCGGGTCGCGGACTATTTGATCACTGGTACGACACGCGAGATATGGTGGGCTACAAGTTCATCGTCGGCAATCTCTACTTCTTGCCGATGATCGGTAAAGTGAACGAAGGTCGTTTGAATCGCACCGATGACATGACCGACTTTATGATCCAAATGCAGTACGAAAATCCCGAAAGTGATATCGAGATGGGCGTTTTCTATCAGATGCGCAAAGCCGGCGATCAGGCCAGCGATGCTCCCACGCCGGCGGCGGCCAGTGGTGGTGTCTTGGGCGGTGTCGGCGCACTGAATGACGCCGAAATGGATATGCGTTTGGTGAATGTCTATGCGTTGAAAGACACCGAGCGTTTTCGTTTAGGGCTGGAAGCCTCATTCCAAAGTGGCGAAACTGGGGTGCGCACGGCCGGTGGCGAAAAGGTCACCTATGATGCTTTCGGTGTGGCCGCTGAATTTGAGTATCGCCCTGAGGCCAGCAATTGGAAGTACGGCCTGAAGGCCGGAACCGCCACGGGCGATGATCCGACCACCGATGGTAAATTCGAAGGCTTTATCTTCGATCGCAATTACGACGTCGCATTCTTGATGTTTAATCATCCGCTGGGTCAGGCCGATTTCTTGCGCACGGGTTTAGTCACCGGAACTGTGCGTGACGCCACCACGAATGCGGTTAACTCGCCCGACACCGAAGCCATCAGCAACGTGGTTTACGTTTCACCGACGATCAAATACGCGTTCAGTGATCGCTGGTCTTTGGACAACACGATCACCACCGGCTTTTTGGGCACGAACCCCATCGCCGGTCGTAGCGTAGCCAAAGACTTGGGCTACGAATGGGATATCTCGGTCAACTTCTCCCCGCGCAAGGGCGTGATGTGGGTGAACACCGCAGGTCTGTTGTTTCCAGGTTCGACCTGGAAGGGCGACGGCCTCTATGACTCCTCCTTCGCTTATGGATTTACGACAAAAGCCGCCATCAGCTTCTAGCAGCAGCATCTCGTCCGACATCTTGACCACAATAAGTGGTGGCGGTGGCAAAACCCAGGAGGGAAACCTCCTGGGTTTTTTTGGGAGGCGCGCCGTACCCTTGCCGATGTATATTTTACAGGGTACCGAATACACTCGATAGGGTACGGCGCGCCTCGTCCTCTGCTGTGTCAGGGGAATCGACAGCGCTAAGTGTTCGAAACTGTTGTGTTATTTTGCTCCACCCAAGTCCACTCATCATAAGATAGGCGAAAACCTTGGTGGTAGGCTCGCCCCTGCTTCCCTTTGAAAACTCATAAATTCTAAGGGTTTAAGGCTGATCTGCGTCTTTGGATCGCATATTGGATTATCTCCCGGTAGGGGACGGCCTCGCCGTCCATTAAAGGGAGAAGAGTTATGGCTAAGAAGACTAATATGAAGAAGCACACGGCCGGCGCGGCGCTGCTGGTGGCCGTACTGGGCAGCATGTCCGGATTGCCGGGCATCCAAGGTGTGGTTCAGTCCGCGGATCTTTTCTCACGCTCACCACTGTATTTGAATAACTGTCCCGTGGAAGATCAAATCGGCGAGAGCGGGATCTCGGAATGTCGCGTGGTTAATCCAAACAAAGTCAGCGCCAATGTGACCGTAGAAGAAGTCGTTCGCCAAGAGGTTCAGCCGCAAGGTCCGGATGCACAGCGTCCCCCTGTGCCGGGCCGAGTGACCAAAAGATATAAGGTCACCTCAACTTTGGAAGCTGATTTTTGTTCGAATGGCGAATGCTCTATGGAAAGAACCGTCGGCAGTTTAGAAGAAGCCATTCGTTTGGGTAAGGAGTTCTCGGACAAGTTGGCGAAAGACGCCAAGACCCGAATCGCCGCCGAGAAAGCGCGCCAGGCTCGCATCGACAAATGTGAAATGGATGAAGAGGGTAATGAGATCTCCAAAGAATCCAAAGTTCTGAAGTGCTTGACCGAAAAGTTAAAGGAGATGGATCCCGAGCAAGCGGCCGATTA
>JBEIHA010000171.1:0-6946 GCA_040381635.1 Pseudobdellovibrionaceae bacterium | reverse complement strand
GTGGTGCCCCGGATTCGTCGCTCAAATGCACGGTTTCGTTTTCCGCAGACGCTCGAAAAATCCCTATGCGCGCGCGTGGCTCGGTCCATTTTTCAGCGACCATTTTCTTAAGCATCGCTAAGGCGTCGCTATGTAAATTGCGCGCCGATTCACCGTACTTAGGATGATCCAAAATTCCGGGAAATTTACCCTTCAAATCCCAAGTCCAGAAAAACGGGCCCCAATCTACATAAGGCACCAATTCAGCCAAAGTGACGGGCAGATCAAAAGCACCGGTACGTGAAGGCCGAGCGCGAAAAGTTTTTTCCCAATCCGTTTTCAACCCGCGGGCGCGCGCTTCCACCAAAGACAAAACCTTCCGCGCTTGCGAACGCTTCGCGTAGCCCTCGCGCATTTCCTTCTGCATGACTTTTAATGCCGAAGCGAATTCACCGCGTCCCTCACCGCTGAGCTCGCTGCAGACTTGCGTGACCAAAGAGGCATCCTTGATATGATTAACCGGCCCCGAATAATGGGGAGCAATTTTAATGGCCGTATGCAATTGCGAAGTCGTCGCCCCGCCGATCAGCAACGGCACACTCAATCCCCGTGCTTCCATTTGCGCGGCCACGAAAGACATTTCATCAAGCGAAGGTGTGATCAAACCACTCAATCCCACGAACTGCGCTTTTTCACGAATGGCCGCATCGATGATTTTATCCGCCGTGACCATCACGCCCAAGTCCACCACGCGGTAACCATTGCAGGTCAAAACAACGGACACGATGTTTTTACCGATGTCGTGAACGTCACCCTTGACGGTGGCCAATACAAAAGTCGACTGCGCCGCCCGAGTTTCCCCTTGCGATTCCATAAAAGGTTCTAAAATGGCCACGGCCCGCTTCATCACCCGCGCACTCTTCACCACCTGGGGCAGAAACATTTTGCCATCACCAAACAAGTCGCCCACGACCTTCATGCCGTCCATGAGCGGTCCTTCGATCACGAGCAGCGCGGAGCCTAAGAGCTTGTAGACTTCCAAGGTGTCTTCTTCGACAAACTTGTCGATGCCGTGAACCAAGGCATGGGTTAATCGCGCGGCCACGGGTTCTTTGCGCCAGGCCAGGTCGTCCCCCGCCTTGCGACCACCACCGCCCGCAGACTTCGCCCCAAGCTTTTGTCCGTAAGCGATCAATTCTTCGGTGGCTTCCGCGTCTTTATTCCAAATCACGCGCTCGCAAAGATCGCGAAGTTCAGGATTCAGATTCTCGTACACATGAATCATGCCCGCATTCACGATGGCCATGTCCAGACCTGCGCGAATGGCGTGATACAAAAATACGGTGTGCATCGCTTCGCGAATTTCATTTTGCCCGCGAAAGCTAAAAGACAAATTTGAAATTCCGCCCGAGAAGCGAACGCCAGGGCAGCGCGCGCGAATTTCGCTCAAGGCTTCGATATAGTCCCGACCGTAGCCGCTGTGCTCGCTCATCCCTGTGGCAATGGCCAGCACGTTCGGATCGAAAATAATATCTTCGGCGGGAAAGCCCGCCTTCACCGTCAGTAGCTGATACGCGCGCTCGCAAATGCGAATTTTCTCTTCGCGGGTGGCGGCTTGACCATTTTCGTCGAAGGCCATCACCACCACCGAGGCACCGTACATACGAATCAGCTCGGCCTGACGCAAGAATTTTTCTTCGCCGTCTTTCAGGGAGATCGAGTTCACCACCGGTTTGCCTTGAGTATTGCGCAAACCCTCTTCAAGAATTTCCCAGCGCGAGCTATCGATCATCACCGGCACTCGGGCCACGTCAGGTTCCGAAGCCATCAAACGCAAGAAATGGCGCATTGCCTCGACCCCGTCGAGCAAGCCTTCATCAAAATTCACGTCCACGATGTTCGCGCCGTTCATCACCTGTTGCCGGGCGATATCAATGGCCCCGTCCCAGTTCCCGGCCTTCACTTCTTTAGCAAAGCGAGGAGACCCGGTGACATTGGTGCGCTCGCCCACCAGATAAAAATTTTGCGGTAAACCGTCTTCGTTTAACTTCAAAGGTTCCAAGCCGGAAACGCGCATGGTCTTGGGTAATTCAGGCACCGTGCGGGGGGAAAGTCCGCGCAGGGCCTCAGCCACCGCACGCACGTGCTCGGGCGTGGTGCCGCAACACCCACCGGCAATGTTCAAATGCCCGGCTTTCGCCATCTTAAGCATGGTCGATGAAAAGCTCTCCGGCGTTTCGTCGTAGCCGGTTTCACTCAAAGGATTAGGCAAGCCCGCATTGGGATAGCAGCTGATAAAGCATTCCGAATAACGTGACATGTCCGCCATAAGCGGCGCCATCTCTTCACCACCAAGGGCGCAGTTCATACCGACGGCCAGGGGTTCAAAATGCCGGATTGAATAGTAAGCGGCCTCTAAGGTCTGGCCCGAAAGAATGCGCCCGCTTTTATCAGAAACAGTCAGACTTAAGATCACCGGTAAGCGATGGCCCAGCTTCATCTCAAGCTCGCGGATCGCGAACAAACAGGCTTTCAAATTCAAGGTGTCGAAAGTGGTCTCGGGCAGAAGGATGTCGGCGCCGCCTTCGATCAAGGCTTCCGCTTGTTCGAAGTAAGCCTGGCGCAAAGTCTCGAAATCCGTATTCCGGTAAGCGGGCTTAGAAATATCCGGCGAGATCGAAGCCGTTCGATTCGTAGGCCCCATCGATCCTGCGACGTATAGCTTTTTTCCCGAGGCTAAAGACCATTCGTCGGCCGCCCTTCGCGCACAGCCCGCGGCCGCGATATTCATCTCGCGCACATGTTCGACTAGGCCGAATTCACCTTGCGAGATGGAGTTGGCATTGAACGTATTGGTCTCAACGATATCGGCGCCGGCCTTATAGTAAGCCAAGTGCGCTTCATAAACCGCCTGGCTTTGTGTAAGCCCCAGCATATCGAAATTGCCCTTCACGTCGATCAAAGAATCCTTAAAGCGCTCGCCACGAAATTGCTCTTCGCTGAATTTCAGACGCTGCAGCAGAGTGCCCATGGCGCCATCCAGAATCAGAATTTCTTTTTTTAAGCGGCCTTCAATTTCAATGAGGCTGGGCGATTTTTTTAAAATCACCGGACGGACTCGATGATCTTGGTCACCAAGTGGGCGTCCTGCATGACGTAAAAATGCAGATTGTTGTGACCTTTGTTGATCAAATCGTGGACTTGTTTTTGCCCCCAACGCTGACCGATTTCCGCGCAGTGCTCGGGGTTAGCCATGACTTCGTCGACCAATTCATCGGGCAGATCGCAATGGAAAGTCTTCGGGATGGATTTCAATTGATTCAAACTGCGCAGGACCTTTAGGCCCGGAATAATCGGCACCGTAATCCCTGCCGCTCGGCAATCGGCGACGAACGAGTAGAAACGAGCGTTGTCGAAGAACATCTGGGTCATTATGTAATGGGCACCCGCATCGACCTTTTGTTTCAAATAGGCAATGTCCGTTTTCATATTGGCCGCTTCGAAGTGCTTTTCCGGATAACCCGCCACACCCACGCAAAAGTCTAAGGGCTCGCTATTGGTGATCTCGTCTAAATACTGACCTTTACGAAGATCGCAAACTTGGGCGACCAGATCGGTGGCATAATGATTCTGCGATTTGTCCTTCGCGTATTTCTTGTCGTAATTCAGACCGTCGCCACGAATGGCCAGAATATTTTCAACACCCAGATAATTGAGCTCAATCAATGCATCTTCAGTTTCTTCGCGTGAGAAACCAAGACATAGGACATGCGCCACCGTATCGATGCGAAATCGGTTCTGGATAATCCCGCAAATACCTAAAGTCCCAGGGCGCTTCTTATACGTACGCCGACGAATAACCCCGTCGCGGTCCTCTTGAAAATAGGCCGAAGCCGAATGCGAGGTCACATCGATCCATTTGGGCTTAAAAGGTTCCAACGCTTCAACGACTTCGATCAGGTCGCGAACGGTGCGACCGCGTGGAGGTGGAATGATCTCGAACGAAAAGGAAGGGCCCCGCGCGCTCTCAATGTGTTCTGTGACTTTCATATGCTCTTTTAAATTAAGTCCTAAAGGGCGATTGACGCAAGGCTTTTAGCTTTTCAGCACCCGGTGGATTTCAGAAACGATGTCTTGAGTAGATGCTCCAGGTCCGAACACGGCGGCCACTCCGCTTGAGCGCAGAAGCTTTGCATCATCCGGGGGAATAATCCCACCCACGAATATGGGCTTATCGATCTTTCGGGTTTTAAAAATCTCTTGAACAGCCGTCACCAGGGGAACATGGGCCCCTGACAGAATCGATAGACCCACGATGTCCACGTCTTCCTGGACCGCGGCTTCGACCACCATTTGCGGGGTCTGATGTAGACCGGTGTAAATGACTTCGAACCCGGCGTCACGAAGGGCACGTGCCACCACTTTAGCACCGCGGTCATGACCATCAAGACCGGGTTTAGCAATAAGGACTCTATACGGACTTTGCATTCTTTGAAGATTTATCCTATTCAATAATTCAGTCAACATATTGGCATTTTAATCCCGAGGTTTACTTATGACCAACACCCGCCCTGCCCTCACCACGACTTCAGACGACGAAAACGCCTTCCGTAGCGCCATCCGCGAATTCGCCGAGGGTGAAATCAAGCCCTTCGTGAATGAAATGGACGAAGCGGCGGCTATTCGCCCTGATTTGATAAAGAAGTTTTTCGAAATGGGCCTGATGGGCATTGAAACCCCCGAACAGTACGGTGGTGCCGGCGGATCGTTCTTTCAGGCCTGTTTGGCCGTCGAAGAATTGGGTCGGATCGATGGTTCGTGCAGCGTTCTGGTCGACGTGCAAAACACCTTGGTGACGAACGCACTTTTGAAAAGTGCCAACGAAGCTCAGAAGAAAAAATACCTGCCCCAGCTCGCCAGCCAAATGGTCGGCTCATACGCACTTTCTGAAAGCGGCAGTGGATCCGATGCCTTCGCTTTGCGCCTGAAGGCCGAAGACAAGGGCTCGCACTACGTTTTGAACGGTCATAAACTTTGGATCACTTCGGCCAATGAAGCCGGCTTGTTTCTGGTCTTCGCCAATACCGATTTCAGCAAAGGCTACAAAGGCATCACCGCCTTCTTGGTCGAGCGGGATTTCAAAGGTTTCAAAGTGGGCAAGAAAGAAGACAAGCTTGGCATCCGCGCGTCCTCCACATGCGAAATCACCTTTGAAAACTGCGAAGTGCCGAAAGAAAACGTCATGGGCGAAGTCGGCAAGGGCTACAAGATCGCCATCGAAACTTTGAACGAAGGCCGCATCGGCATCGCCGCGCAAATGTTGGGCATCCAGCAAGGGGCTTACGATGCGACGGTTCAATACATCAAATCGCGCGAACAGTTCGGAAAGAGCATTTCGTCGTTCCAGGGCGTGCAATTTCAATTGAGTGAAATGCGCTGCTTACTTGAATCCACCCGTCTGCACGTCTACAATTCGGCCCGCCTCAAAGACATGGGCGTTGATTTCGTCAAAGACGCGGCCATGGCCAAACTGATCTCATCCCGCAACGCTGAAAAGGTGTGCTCAATGGCAGTGGATCTCTTCGGCGGCAACGGCTTCACCAAAGAATACCCCGTCGAAAAATTCTTCCGCGACTGCAAAATCGGCCAAATTTATGAGGGCACCAGCAATATGCAATTGCAGACGATTGCGAAGATGGAACTGGCTTAAAGGCGCTAGTGGGCGGGATCCGGAATGATAGCCCCCTCAGATCAAATATAATTTATTTGGCTGGCGGCCTTTGATTGCAGAGACCATCTCTCAAGAGGAGATGGAAATGTTTAATTCATTGCGCTATACTAAAGCCCTCGAGGAGGCCGGCGTGGCCAGAAATCAGGCGGAAGCACATGTAGGAATTTTGGCTGACATGATGGGAAGTCATTTTGCGACCACCCAAGACATTAAAGATTTACGAGTCGAGTTGACGCAAGATATGGAAAAGCTTCGCACAGATTTGCGGCAGGACTTCTACAAAGTGAATCAAGATTTAGTCACGATTCATAACAAGATGGATAACCTCGAATACCGGCTGACGATAAAACTTGGTGGTCTACTCGCCGGATCTATCGCTCTGGCCGCGACGGTCATGACTCTAATCATCAAGCTTGTGTAGCTATTTGCTCTGTTTTTAAGATAGTCAGGAATTGAAGGTTCGATTCCCGGATATTTGCCTCCTCAGTTCAAATACATTTTATTTGGCTGGTTGATCTTCTTTTGCATCTGACATCTCCCAAGAGGAGATGGAAATGTTTAATTCATTGCGCTATACTAAAGCCCTCGAGGAGGTCGGCGTGGCCAGAAATCAGGCGGAAGCACATGTTGGTATCATGGCGGACATGATGGGAAGTCATTTTGCGACCACCCAAGACCTAGCCAATCTCAGAGCCGACATCAGCCGAGATATGCTTCAGTTGAGATCCGAAATACGACAAGACATGACCAGCCTTCGCTCCGAAGTTTCCCAGGACATGATCAAAATTCGTGCGGAAATGCAGAACTTGGAACATCGCCTAACGATCAAGTTAGGAACCATCGTCGCGGGTTCGATTGGAATTTCAGCTACGATTATGACTCTAGTTATCAAGCTCGCATAGGCGCCCGCCTGGGCGCCTGGGTACCCGGTTCCTTTTCGAAACTAGGCCGCGTTAATAGGCGAGATCCGGAACGGCAAATCCCTCAAATCAAATACATTTTATTTGGCTGCCGGCCACCCCCTTGCAAAGACCACCTCCCAACAGGAGATAGAAATGTTCAATTCATTGCGCTATACTAAAGCTCTCGAGGAGGCCGGCGTGGCACGAAATCAGGCAGAAGCACATGTAGGGATTATGGCCGACATGATGGGTAGTCATTTTGTGACCACCCAAGATCTAGCCAATCTCAGAGCCGACATCAGCCGAGATATGCTTCAGTTGAGATCCGAAATAC
>JBEIHA010000170.1:0-6975 GCA_040381635.1 Pseudobdellovibrionaceae bacterium | reverse complement strand
TTCACACCCATGGGCAATAAAGTTTTCGCTTCGAGAAGTCCTTCATTTTTCGAAAGTGAAGTTTTCGAACTTACCCCTGACATGAAGCTCAAAAAAATTGATAAGCCTATGGACGCTACGTACGTTGCATGGCTCAATGGACATGATGTTTTGTTGCTGCGTTCAAACTGGGAAGTTCGGGGCGAGACCTTTAAGGCTGGAAGCTTAGTTGCCTTACCACACGTTCTGAATGGACAGCCGCGCTTGATCTTTGCGCCGAACGACAAACAATCCATCGTCGACGTCGAGCAAACCAAAGATTCACTGGTCATCAACTATCTGGAATCTGTTCAGAGCAAACTCGCGCGCGCGCATTTGAAAGGAGACAAATGGTTTGTCGAAGATCTGCCGTTTCCTGAAAAAGGAGACATGGGCTTATCAAGCGTCGAATCCCTTGGCGAGATGATCATCGTTACGTTCCAAGATTTTTTGACTCCGCCTTCCATTCTGATGGCTCGCGCAGGCTTAGAGAGCAAAGCTTCCCAAGTGAAGCCCGTGACTTTGAAGTCCCTCCCGGCGCGTTTCGATGCCTCGAAATTTAAGGTCGAACAGCTCTGGGCGACTAGCAAAGACGGCACGCGGGTTCCCTACTTTTTGATTTTGGGCAAAGAGGCTCAGGCCGACGCATCGACACCCGTTTTGATTTACGGTTACGGTGGATTCCAAAACTCAGAAAGCCCGTTCTATCCAGGCACCGTGGGAAAAGTCTGGCTCGAAAAAGGCGGCGCGTACGTCGTCGCCAATATCCGCGGGGGCGGTGAATTCGGACCCGCTTGGCACCAAGCCGCGAAGAAAGAAAATCGCCAGCGCGCCTTTGACGACTTTATTTCGGTGGCCGAAGATCTGGTGAAACGCAAAATTTCTGACCCAAAAAAGATGGCGATCTCGGGCGGCAGCAATGGTGGCCTCTTAGTTGGCGCCACTTTCGTGCAGCGTCCCGATCTGTTCGCGGCGGTGATCTGCAAAGTTCCGTTGCTCGATATGCTCCGCTACAATCAGTTATTGGCGGGTGCTTCTTGGCAAGGGGAATATGGCGATCCCAATGATCCATTAGTTCGGCCGGCAATCGAAAAGTATTCGCCCTACCAGAACGTGAAGGCCGGAGTGAAGTACCCGGAAGTTTTCTTTATCACCTCGACCCTGGATGATCGCGTGCACCCGGGACATGCGCGCAAGATGGTGGCGCGGATGAAGGCGCAAGGGCATCCGTTGATGTACTTCGAAAACACCGAGGGCGGCCATAGTGCCGCCGCTAACCTTTTGCAAAGGGTGAAATTCTCGACTCTCGAGTACACGTTTCTTCAAGACCGGCTTTTGAAGAACAATTAGAACTGGCCCACTTGCCTCCTTCTTCAAACCTTCTTGATCAGCTGCGAGTTATGGAAGTGCGCATACATAGCGATGTGGAGAGCTAACTTTTCTGGGAGTTTGGTTGTGCACCATGTCTTTCGGAACAAGCGATTGATATTGGCCCTGAACATTGCGCAGGTGTGATTGAGGCTAAAAAGCGGATCAAAGCGAATTTTCTTTAGCTCTCCTTGTCCGACGATCGAACCTCGTTGGCCCTTAAATGTCTCATGGATACCTTTTGGAAAGTGAGCTTTTACGTCCCTCGGATAGTGTGGGTTTTGATCCGATTTGAATGTGGCCGTGGGGCTTACTAGGTTTTTCAGTTCGTTAAATAACTCTTTACGCCCGGTCGCGCGCTTATCATTTCTATGGCCATATTTTTTGCGTGAGAGCTTGGCGAGGTGTCCCTTGGCCGGCATCTGAGAAACGCGAAAGTCTAGAATCCGTCTTGTGCGATGTTCAACTGCCAGCGTAATCGAGAGAGGCTTTAATTTGGTGTGCTCGAATGTCTCAAGATCGTCGAACTCGACGACTTCCGCTTTTTGTGAACACAAATTCTCTAGTCGAAATTTTTCTAGAGACCTTAGACCCATGAACTCAACTTTTCTTGCAACCGTAGTTCGGCTAATCCCTAATATCTTGGCGATCCTTCTCTGCGAAACTCCTGAGCAGTACTGAATCATGATTCTATAATTTAGCTGCCTTTTCTTTTGTCTATAACAAGGATGATTGGTGGCCGATGAGCTCTCTCGACGACAGACGTTACATCGAAACTTCTGTACCTTCCGACCGTCGGACGTTCTGCGAAACCGTCCGGAGCGTTTGAGTTGAGATCGAATTTCGACCGTTAAATTATTCTGTGAGCAATGACTGCAAACTCTTTTCATGAAGAATCAAGAAAAGCAATTCACGGGCCCTTACTTGCCGGAGGCAAGTGGGCCAGTTCTAAAAATTTAAGAGCTTGAGCGCGCGCATCGAAGACGCATTCGCCTGGGCAATCACGGAAGTTCCCGCCTCTTGCAGCACTTGCGCTTGGGCCAGTTTGGAAACTTCTTCCGCCATATCCACATCGACAATATGTCCGCGGGCTTCTTGCAAGTTGTCCGACTGCACGCCTAAGGCATCAATCGCGTGTTGAAAGCGACTCTGCATCGCACCGAAGCCGGCGCGCGCGCCCGCGATCTGGCTCATCGCGGTGTCGATTTCGGCCAAAGCCGAACCGGCATTGTCTTGATCGGCAACATCCAAGCCTTCGATTCCAACGTCACTCGCCGTGGTATTCGCTTCAAGCTTAAAGCGGATGACGTTCTCGTCACCCTGAAAAGGTCCGACTTGGAATTCGAATTCTTCGTTCGATCCCGTCAACAATTGCTTGTTGCCGTAACGAGTCGACTTGGCGATTCGGTCAAATTCTTGCGACAACTGTTGGAACTCACCGTCGAGATACCCTCGTTCAGCGTCACCAATCGTATCGCTGGCCGCGTAAACCGCGAGTTCACGTAAGCGCACCAGGATATTGTTTTGTTCGTTCAGTCCGCCTTCGGCAGTCTGAACCAGGCTGGTCGCCGACTCCGCATTAAACTTCGCTTGTTTAAGTCCTCCGATTTGCCCACGAAGACCTTCGGCGATAGCAAAGCCTGCGGCATCGTCACCGGCGCGCACGATACGGCTGCCGGAGGCCAATGACCCCAAGGATCTTTCGATTTGTTGATTCGCTTTATGAAGAGAGCGACCCGCATGAAGAGGCACCATGTTGGATCCGATTCTAAAAGCCAATGAGCACCTTCCTTTTTCCAATAAGCCTTAAAGCCCGACCCCCGCCTGGCTTTGAGACATAGAAATTTTTTAGCGCCCACAGACAGTTCATTCAGCAGTCACAAATCTTATCGTCGCAACGCGTTATTACTTAAGTCTTATTTTATGTGACGCGTTAAGTAGTTGAATACTAGATGTAAATGTCAAGCATCTGGCCGATATCCTCAGCTTGGCGCAGCCGCTGGAAGGTGGCTGAGTACGGATGCTTGGATGATTTTGAGGCAGGCTTTTTCTTACGCTCTTTGTTCACGAAACGGGCGAATCTTAAGAGTGCCCCTTGTTGATCGGGATCTTTATTGGCCGCTTGGGGTTCGGTGACGGAGCGAGGGCCAGCGAACTTCTCGGCCCGCAATTGTGTGCTCTCCGATTTGCGGATGAGGTCCACGCCCGAATAAATCATACACCTTAGATTACCAGGACCATGGCCCAGCGCGTAACTTTTGGCGCAATTGTCTCATCCTGAAACGTTTGTTTATAAATTGAGACTGTTTATATAGAGCCGTGGCCCAGAAAGAGCACTTCGCTTAGGATTAAGGCATGCGCTACCTTCTGGCTCTGGCCGCTCTAATTCTGACTTCCTGCATAGAGTTGACGGAAAAAATGCCGCCCCTGCAGAAGGCTTGTACGTTAATGGGCATGCAATCCCAAATCGTGGTGGATCTAGGTGCGTCGAGTACGCGACCCGCTTTTCTCGCCGCGGAAGTGGATGGGACCTTAGTTGACGAATGTGACACTTCGCCGGTGTACACGCCCTCCCTTCATCGCTTTGATGGTCGTGCTTACTTGAACGCGCCGGCTTATTTAAAAACCGTGGACGGCAACGCGACCGACGAATTTGATTTGGAACGGAAAATGGATTTGAAACTTTACGGTCGTGCCACCTGCGCGGATCCTTTGCAACTGTTGGCGGCCGCCAGCGACCTTGAAATACGCTGGACCGAAGGCTATCCGAACGGGCCCGACTGCGGCGCCGACGGCATGCTGGGCCAAGCCGAATTAGAATAATTTTTTAAACGACGATAGGTCTTTCACCAAAGACAGCTTCGGTTCGACCGACTTTTCCCATTCCCGCCTGAGCAAACTCTTTGCTTCTTCACGAAGGCGCTTCGGATCACCGCGCGTGGCCCGCCAATCACCAGACTTTCTCTCTTTCAAAAGAAGCTCACACAATTCTAGCAAACCTTTGCCTTCACTCGCAGTTGTTTTCAAAACATGCACGGGCTTCGAATTCTCACCGTCGTGGATGGCGGCTTCGATTTCACGAGCAAGACCGTCGGCCCCAGGCCGATCCGCCTTGTTGACGACAAAGATGTCAGCGATTTCCATTAGACCGGCTTTCATCGCTTGAATGGAATCCCCGCTTTCGGGAACCAAAACCACGCAGACCTTATCCGCGACGTGCAAGACGTCCAATTCGGTTTGCCCGACGCCGACGGTTTCAATCAACAGCGTATCAAAACCGCAGACGTCAAAGGCCCGCGCCATCAAAAAAGCGGCACTACTGAGGCCACCCAAACTTCCGCGCGTGCCGAGCGAGCGAATGAAAATTCCTGAGTCCAAAAAATGTTCGGAGTAACGAATGCGGTCGCCGAGGATCGCGCCGCGGGTGAACGGACTTGAGGGATCCACGGCCATCACACCGACTTTTAGATTTTGCGCGCGCAATGTTTTTAGTAAACCGCCAACGATCGTGCTCTTCCCCGCACCGGGCGGACCGGTGATGCCGATGCGGAAGGCCGGCTTTTGGGGGGCGGTGAGTTCGGGGATCGCTAGCGCCTGTGCGGTCGTGGCTCTCTCCAACCACGTCAGGAACTTCGCAAATGCTTGGAAATCCCCGCTCTTGGCGGCTTCCAGTAATGTTGGACCATTTTGGTCACTCATGCGTACACAGCCCTTGTGCTTGTAAACCCTTAGAAAGAGTAAGGTTTTTAAGCCAAGAAGTCCAGCTGTCGAGAGCCTTGGCAGAAGTTCCTTGAGTGTCCCAATTTGAGATGTAAAAACCCGAGGCCTTTCGTTGACTTACCAGTGCCCCCAAGGGCACCGTTGCTGCTTTATATCCGGTTGAGGAGTGACTTATGAACGACATGGACTGGAAAACTTGGGGCTTGATCGTCGTGGTGGCGATGGGCATGACCTTCGAAGCCATCAAGCGTCTGCCTACGGCTTCAGAAAAATGGACTGCGGATCAACTCCGCTTTAAAAACGCGCAAACTTCTCCTTACCAGGTGAAGCACAAAAGAGCCGACGGACCTCCCGCGATGTTGCCGATGAACGCTCCACCGATGCCTAAGGCCGCTAAGGTCGCGGGCCAAACCACGGCCAATGCCGCCGTAAACCGCGCCACGATAGAAAAATTCTTGGCCGCTAACAAAACTCACACGAGCGATTTTAATCACACGGTCAAGGGTGCCGAAGGCAAAGACGAGAAAGCCAAAGCGAAAAAGAAAAAAGACGACGACGAATACGAGATCATTATCGATCCGCGCACCGGTAAGCGCTATAAGCGCAAGAAGAAAAAAGTCGCCAAGGTTGAAGAACCTAAAGTTGAATTGGTGAAAGAAGAGCCAAAAAAAGAAGAACCGAAAGTGGAAGAAGACATCGAAGCGGTTATGAAAGAGGCCATCGTCAGTGGCGGCCTGCCGCCTTTGAAAGACAAGGCCGACACACCCAATGTGGATATCGAAGAGTGGAAGCGCCGCTTACTCGCTCGCCCTGATGCCGCGGAAACTCGCCGGTTTATCGACCATTTTAACAACGGCCTTGTTTCAACCGAAATCTTTTATAAAATTATCGCCTTGATGCTCGAGGATTCGCGCCCACAGATGAAAGAGCTCGGCGTTTTGTGTGCGGGATCGACTCCATCTGTATTGAGCTTTCAAGTCTTAGCTGACGTGGTGAAAGAAGAGCGCTCGGGCAGCACCCTGCGCAAATACTCGGAGAGCTTTTTGAGTACCTACTCTGCTCTTGGTCGATTGATTCTGTTGGACAGAATGCTTAAATCTCCCGCCAATAGTTTCGTGGCGGTTCAAGCGATCAAGCAACTCGACGCCGCCGCTAACAATTACTTGGCTCCCTCCAAGCACAAGCCGCCGAAGTCGACCGCTAACTCCGCCGGTGCGGCCGGCGCCAAGGGTCATTCCAACTCGGGCTATTTTCTCCGCTTCGTGACGATCTTGCAGGGTTTAATTCGCAATCCTGACTCGTCGGTCAACGAGCCCGCAAGGCTGACTCTGGCCAGTATAAATTCTTTGATAAGCCTATCCTCGGCCCCGGGGACCGCACCCCCGCCCTCGGTCCCCGGGTCCGGATCCCCGGTTCCGCCTCAGGCCTCGACACAGCCCTGATAGACAGCAAGGCGCGCCGTACCCTATCCTCTGTAAATGTTGCATTTGATATTTACTCTCCTCTTTCATCCCGAGCTTTTTGCCTTCGACATTCCGAAGGGCTTAAGTGCCAGCGATCGAAAAGAGGTCGTGCGCACCGTTGGTTTGAATTCGTCCAATAAATTGCTGACCAATCCTTATCCGCTCGGAGGTTACGAGGGCTTCGAGATTGGCTATTCCGTCGAATTCGTGAACGTGCGTGATATTCGGCGCCTGGGCTGTACGCCCGCAGCACCCGGCTGCGCGAACACCACGTACTCAGACGACACTGAATGGCGTTGTTCAAGGCTCACCATCGGCAAAGGTGTATACAGCGATGTCGACGTATTCTTTTCGTTTATCCCACCACCGGGCCCTGAGCGGGTGCGCGACCACGGTGGATTCCTGC
>JBEIHA010000169.1:0-6982 GCA_040381635.1 Pseudobdellovibrionaceae bacterium | reverse complement strand
GGCCTGGCAAAACGTAGCCCTTGATCACTTGATTCATGCTTGGCTCCATTCCACGACGGCGTTCCCCGTCCCGATCACCGTGCCGTAACCATGCACTTCCGCCGGGTAAGACGGAAAATCCATTGCCGACATCATCCACGACAAACTTCCGCCGTCGGTTTCGGCGGTGGCTTGTTCGGTGAAGTCGCTCAATATGTCGATCATCTCCTTGGACTTTCCGCGCTTCATCAAATCAATCATTTTCATGTCCCACAGGTACTGATTGTGATTGTTGATGTGCTCATGGCTCATGTCTTCGACTAGGTCGGGCTCTTTGGTGAAGTGGCGATGACTTAACGAATTGCTAGAAAGTAGAACGGCGCGCTTGCCCGAAGCTTCGACCGCCTCGCGCGTGGCCTTACCTAATTTGAACATCATCGCTTGCAAGACATCCATATTGAAATAGCGAGCGGCGCCCACGCTGGAAATGCCCACGATCGGCGTATCCCAAGAAGGATTGGTCAAATGACAAGAAACGATCGTGCCGTAATCGATGCGGTAATCTTTGTTGCGCATCATTTCGGTTTCGAGCCCCGCCGCCGCCGCATTTTTGCAAATGGCCTCACTCAAAGGCACATCCACTTTCAAATCATAAGTGTAACGAAACAAATTCGGGAAGACTGGATCCACCGATAGACCTTTGAATTCGGGCACGCCTAGAAAATGCGTCCCGCTATTCGTCCGCCAATGCGGAGAATGCACGATCAGCACGTCGTATTCGATGCGCGCCAGCGAACTGCGCAGCCGCTCGTAAGCCCAGCGCAACGTCTCCCATCCACATTCAGCTTTCGGTTCGTTTTGCGGCGGATTTTCGGCGTACACCAGGTGAGGCGGATGGGGCGCCAAAACTCCGGCTACAATTTTTCCCTTTTTCACATTTTTTCCTTCGCTAGGGTACGGCGCGCCTTCATTTCAATTGCACGCATACGGTCTTGGTTTCGGTGTAAAAGTCGATGGAGTGATCGCCGCCCTCGCGGCCGATGCCGGAGGCTTTGGCTCCGCCGAACGGGACGCGTAGATCGCGCTTCAGCCAGGTGTTGATCCATACGGTGCCTACTCTGAGATCCGCGGCCATTTTGTGCGCTTGGGTCAGATTTTTTGTCCACAGGCTGGCGGATAAGCCGTATTGGGAGTTGTTGGCCCACTTGACGGCGTCGTGGGCGTACTTGAAAGAATTCACGGTCACCACGGGGCCGAAGATTTCGGTTTGGTGAATCTCACTGCAGTTGGTGAGATCTTTCAGCACCGTGGGTCTTAAGAAATAGCCACCCCTTAATTCACCCTGAAGCTCGGGCACAACGCCGCCCGCGATCACCTTGCCGCCGTCTTTTTTGGCGACTTCCAAAAGTCCTAAAACTTTATCGTATTGGGGTTTAGACACGATCGGCCCCATAAAGGTTCTGGGATCCATCGGATCGCCGACGACCATATCGTCGACGTATTTCGCAAACTGCGTGCAGAATTCCTCGAAGATTTCTTCTTGCACTAAAATCTTTGAGCCGCACAAACAGATTTCACCTTGATTCAAAAAACTCGCGCGCGCGACGGCCGGGATTATTTTTGCGATATCCACGTCCTTCATAACGATGGTCGCGTTCTTGCCGCCCAGTTCTAGTGAAAGCTTCTTTACGAAAGGTGCTGCCAAAGTTTGAATCTTTTCACCCGTCGCCGTCCCGCCTGTGAACGAGATCAATGGCACGCCCGGATGTTTCACCAAGTAGGATCCGGCCGGATCGCCTTTGCCAAAGATTATGTTGCAAACACCTTTCGGTACAAGGGCCTCGTTCAAGATCTCGCCCAGCAAGAAGGCCGTCTTGGAAGTAAACTCGGACGGTTTGCACACAACTGTGTTGCCGCAGGCAATGGCCGGGGCGATTTTCCAGCTCAGTAAGTAGAGCGGTAAATTCCAAGGGGAAATCAACCCCACCACACCCACGGGCTGGCGCAAAACGTAATTGATCGCTTCGCCGTCCATGTCGGTGGCCATTTCCTGTTTGTGCAAGATCGCGCTGGCAAAGAAACGAAAGTTCAGAGCCGCGCGCGGTATATCTAATTTTTTAGCCAGATCCAAGGTTTTACCGACGTCACGGGTTTCGGCCTCACTCAATTCATCGGCACGTCGGTCAATAATGTCGGCGATGCGATTCAGAATCTTCGCACGCTCCGCTGCCTTTAAGCTCGACCAATCTTCGAAAGCGGCGGTCGCGGCCTTTATCGCCTGCACGACGTCGATTTCGGTGGAGTCCGGCAATTCATAGATTTTTTGACCAGTGATGGGACTGATCTTATCTAAGTATTTGCCCTCTAGAGGGGCAACAAAGTCACCGTTAATGAAATTCTTTAATCGATCCATCTTCAATTCCTTTGAAAACCAAGCTAACTAACGCGCCAATTGAGGCGCCACTTTTTCCATAAACTCGGTCATGCTACGCTTAACGGCCACATTGTCATGATTATTGAAATCAAACCACAGCATCAAGCGGTCGTCGGGATGGTACTTGGCGCGAATCTGCTGGGCTAGATCCTCGGCATTTCCGGCGAGCGTGTTCGATACAGCTTGGTCCACTTTCTTCTGATCCAAAGTGCCTTCCATCGCCTTCCAGTAAGTGACCCAGGCTTTTTCTGCGGCCGCTTTTGCTTTTTCGGTCGTGCTTTCTAAAAAGACCATCGCGGTTCGTGGCATCAGATCACGGCGCCAGGGGCCACCGGCGGGAGGGTAGTCGCGAGTGAGGCGTTCGTGCGTTTGCTCGATCACCTCCGAAGGCGTTATCGAAAGATTAAAGACACCGGTGGGCAAAATGGAATTCGCTAAACTTTGCGAGGCCGGATCATGCGTGCCAATGGTCAGCGACAGTAAATCCAAAGGCGCGTCGAAGGGAATCACGCCAAGCTTTTCAAATGGCCAAAAGGGTGCGATCGGCAGGGCCTCTTGCGATGACCCTACAGCGTCGCAAACCTTGTTCCATTCGTCGTCGCTGCGAAAATCGGCGCGAGTCAAAGACTGCATGGTCACATCGGCCCTAGAAATTTTCTCGCCCTTAAGTAAGCGTAAGAATATCTCTGTCGCTTCAAGTAAGATTTTACCTTTCACCGCCGGCCAGCCCGCCTTTTCCAAAGCATTGCGCGGACGAATTCCGTAAGGTCGGTTCGAAAACTCGAAGCGGCCCGAAGCAAAGCCGATATTCAACTTTCGCTTGTCTCCGGTAAGCCCGCGCAAAGTCAGAAACATTCTTATAGCTTCCGCGTGCGCCACCGGACCGCCGTTGCACATGATATTGCGGATGGCCGATCCCACTTCGATTTTTTTGGTCTGAGCGAAGATCACGTGGGCGAGTTGTAAAATATCGGTGTTCAAGCCAATCTCACCCTTAAAGTGCGGGATCACAGGATGTGAGGATGTTTTTTGAATCTCGCAAGACAGATGGGTTTCAGCTACCCAGGCGCAACCGTAACCCAGTCGATCCGCCAACAAGACCTGATCAAAGAAGTTTTCGAACATGACTTTTTCGGAAGGCATATAGCCATCAACGTCGGTCTGGCAAATCGAGAAAAAAATATCAAACTTCATAGCGCTCCAGTTCGTCCGCCATCGACGGGCAATGAAACGCCCGAAATATATCCCGCGGCCTTTGAGGCCAAAAAAGCAATCGCGCCTGCCGTCTCCGAAGGATCGCCGATGCGTCCCGCAGGAATCGTCTTCGCCCACTCGTTTCGCATTTCAACTTCGGACTTCGCGGCTTTCGCGGCCGCTCCGGCCAGCAGACTCTCTAAACGAGGAGTCTCGGTAAACCCGGGCAAAATATTATTGACCGTTACGCCGAGGGGTCCAAGCTCGTTGGCCAAAGTTTTCGCCCACGCGGCCATGCCTGCACGCATGATGTTGGAAACACCTAAGTTCGGCAGCGGCACTTTCACGGAGGTAGACAAGACATTGATGATGCGCCCGTAACCAGCGGCCTTCATCCCCGGCAGCAGCGTGCGCAAGATCACTTGTGACGAAAGCAGGTGGCCACGAAAGGCGCGCTCCATTTCATCGATGGATGATTCGCTTAAAGGTCCGGCCTTGGGGCCACCGGTGTTGTTCACCCAAATGGTGACCTGACCGATGTCCGCGACTAACCGTCCAAGGCTTAGCGAAACATCTTCTAAACGTTCGAGATCAACGGCCAGCGTTCGATGTTGAGTGGGGTTCGGCAAGGTGGAGCGGACTTGCTCCAACACTTCGCTTCGGCGCGACATTAGAATCACGCGCGCACCGGCCTCGGCCAACGCCTTCGCCGACGCTTGTCCGATACCTTGCGAGGCTCCGCCGACCAATGCCCAATGGCCCTGCAATGAAAGCTCGATAATGACCTCCTCGGGAACGATGGACGCATTGTGGCTAGGGCCGTCGTTTCAGTCAACTGACGAAGCCCCCCGTTTGACTCTCCCCGCCGTCTGTTTGAGACTCTGAAGGCGATGAAGAACAAGGCGGCTCCCACCCTAGATTTACATGGTTTTAAGACAGACGAGGTCTTCGACGCGGTTGAGGCCTTCTTGGCCAAGCACCAATCCGCCAAACAGGTGCGGATCATGCCTGGCAAAGGCACCGGCGCGGTCAAAGCCAAGGTCGAAGAATACCTGAAGCTCGCGCGCTATCCGTGGAAGCCGGAACGTATGGACAATGGCAAAGTGAACGACGGCGTGATGGTCGTCTTTATGGAGTAGCGGTCTAATGTTGGAGTACCAATTATGAGCACCAAAAACCCCACGGCCGCGCAATTGTTGTGGCTGGATATGGAAATGACCGGTCTGGACGTCGAAAAAGAAGTCCCGATCGAAGTGGCCGCGGTGGTGACCGACTGGCAGCTGAATGCTCTGGGTGATTTTCATACCGTTATTAAACAACCGCAACACTACATCGATGCCATGGATGACTGGAATCGCACCCACCACGGTGAAAGCGGGCTGACCGGCCTGATCCCCAGTGGCATGGATCCCTTGGAGGCCGACCAGGCATTAGCGAAATTCGTGCGTTCACATTTTTCCACCGACCGTGGCATTTTGGCCGGTAATTCCATTATGCAGGATCGCCTCTTCTTAAAGAAGTACATGCCGCTCACGGATTCACTTTTGCACTACCGGCAAATGGACGTCACCGCTTGGAAAGTGATGTTCAACGGTATGTACAACCTGCGCTTCAAAAAGAAAGACGGTCACCGCGCCGTAGATGACATCTTAGAAAGTATAAATGAGCTCAAATACTATTTAAGCTTCGTCGACCCGAAAAGAGGAATCACGTGAGACGTATTGTCTACCACGATTATAAGTCCCTGGCGGCGGAGGTTGTGGCGGCATTTCTGCATTAGCGGGAGGCGGTGGCGGCGCCTACGCTAAAGGTTATGCGTCGGCCGCAAGCTTGGGTGCGACCGTGTCCTCATTGATGCGCTCCAACCTCAAGGCAACCCCGAAAAAACGGCGGAAGCACTAGCCACCAAGCGGCCATCTTTATTTCGCCAGACACCTGGTTCAAAAACGATCTGAACGAAGGGACATCCCAAGTACGAAATAAATTTATCTGTCGTTTTGGTCTCGATATTTTTGTCACTCAATTTGGCCTCCATGCAAAGCCAAGGCTTTCGATCTTTAACAATAAGAAAATCAATTTCCTGCTTTTCTTTGTTTCGCAGATAAAATAACTCAAAGGCCCCTTCCCCCGTGTCACTCCAGAAATGACAGGCCTTAAGTAGATGGCAGGCGACTAAATTTTCAAATTTAGCGCCGGGTGATGGGATTTCGGTCCAATCGTAGAGATAAATTTTCCCTTCTTTTTTAAGGGACCGTGGGACGGACTTGGTCCAAGGCTTGATTTCGAAAAAATAAAATAGCTCGTTGAGATATCTCAACCACCGGCTGACGGTATCGTGAGCAACCTCCAGATCCTCACGGAGACTTTGAACGCTCAAGGGGCTGCCTACCTTTCCGGGCAAAAGGGCCGTCAACATTTCGATTTGACTGAGCTCTGGCAGTCGGCTCAAATCGCGCAGATCTTCACGGACGATTTTTTCGTTCCTCCCTTGTCGCCATATTCTTAAAATTTTTTCGGATCCCGAAAAAAAAGGCTCGGGAAAACCACTCAGTTGAAGTAAGCGACTCATGATGTCTTGATCAGTCGAAGGATCCTTCCGCCGAAATAAATGATGAAACCACTTGTCGGGACTTAAAATCTCCTGACCCGCTATTTCGCCGTAGGAAAGTGGGTGAAGCCGGAACGGAACATAACGACCCATCAGGGAGTCACCGCCCTTTTTGAAAACATTCAAACGCGCGCTGCCAGTGACGACGATTTGAATTTCATCGCCCAGTTCGTCATAAACTCCTTTAAGTTTTTGTTTCCAGCCTTTTGACTTGTGGATTTCATCCAGGACAAGAAGTTTGCTTTTTTTGGCCAAGGTCAAATCAAAATCTTTTTGTGTGTCATTGGGTGCCTGGGCCCAAAGCTTACGAAAGCGACTTTCATCCCAGTTTTTGTAAACAAACTGATCAAAGTCAGGACCGAAGCTTTTTGCGAGGGTCGTTTTTCCGACCTGCCTTGGACCTGAAATAAAAGCCATCTTGTTCCGCTTGAGCGCTAAACTGATGATATCGCGGTAAAGATATCGTTTCAGAAGTTTTTTGTCATAGATGGATTTTGGTGTCGGCATGAATACCTCGGATGAGAAAGATCTGACCATTTTCGAGTTAGTCGCGAATTTAGTCAAGACCATATTCGCGACTAACACGAATTTGGTCGGACTGGGGTGCGCCGTTACTTTTCAGTACGGTAGCGATAGCCAACATTGGCACTGGGCTTAGGTCACGCCATAATCTCAAAAATGAACACTTCTATTCTTCGACGACAGCGCTGGACGTAAGACTTTAGATCCCCTGGTCATTGACCGAAAAGTTCATTAGGAAATTCGGT
>JBEIHA010000168.1:0-7007 GCA_040381635.1 Pseudobdellovibrionaceae bacterium | reverse complement strand
GCGTATGGGACACACCGGTAAATCAAAGGGCCCGGGACCAATACTCGCGACCGAGTGTTCTCCCCGTCTTGAAGAGACCGCCCGGCTGCTCTTGCGCGGAACCCCGGTTGCCTCAATAGAACCTGTTGATATCTAAGATCACTTATATAGGTGGCCCGTACGCCTCAACGTGAGACAGTCTCAATATTGTATTATGGATTCTCAATTTGACTGTTCTACCCTGAGATTGGGTTGATTGGGGGGATTGTGAATGTGGGTACAGTTATTACTGGTTTTACTCGTGGGTGTTTCACCCGCAGTTATTTCCGCACAAATACAAGATCGGTCACCGCGCGGCGAAGCGCAGTGGATGCTCGAGCGACTCACCGGCGTTAAGTGGGCGGCCGACGAACCGCTGATCGCGCAAATGGCGCAAAAGATCTCGGCGGGCGACCGCACCGGTGCCGCCGCACTCGCGATTCAGAAGCCGCAATTTCTAAACGTTACCGTTCGCGACATGGGTTTAAAGATGTCCACGCGCGAAGAAACTGTGCGCGAGAAGTTTAACGACTTCGCCGCCGGCTTGATCGGCGTCGTTCGCGACGACATCGACGGACGCGAGCTTCTTTACGGAAACTTTTATTACCGCGCTAATACTTCGGTGCTCGCCAGCTCCGATTTTGAATTGCTCACCAGCAACGCACACTACGAGACGCTCGAGAACCAAAATCGCGACCTCGGAGCGGTACTTGTGCGGGTGAACGGCCAAAAGCTGATTCAGTCCAATGCCGGTGCGATCGGGGCAAACAGCGATCCCGCCGGAATTCTTACTTCACGCACATTCTTAGCCGCGCACGCGGTTGCCGGCACCAACCGGCGTTTAGTCGAATATACTTTCCGCGAATTTATGTGCGCGAAAATGGAAGACTGGGCCGACACCGGAGCACCGGACGGATTCATCGGACGCGATATCGACCGCGCCCCGGGCGGAGTCCCACAACGGTTCCAAACAACGTGCAAAGGTTGTCACACGAGCATGGACGGATTCCGCGGCGCCTTCGCCAAGTACGATTACCGTGAAGCGACCATTGCGGCGACGCTAGTTTCTTCTCCGAGCCGCATCGGCGACAGCCCGGCGGAGTTAACGAATCCCGACAACCTCACGGACGGCGCCGGCGGGGTCGCTAAGAAAATGAATCGCCCTAATGAGAACGGCGTCACGACCGTACTTTTCGAAACCGGCTTCGTTACCCGAAACGATTCTTGGGTGAACAACGCGATTCGCCCCGGCAATGCGCTCCGCTTCGGCTGGCGAGGTTTAGCTCCGAGCGGCGCTTCAACCGCGAACGCACGCGGAGTTAATTCGTTCGGCCGCTTGATCGCGAATTCGGTGCGGTTCCCGCAATGTATGAGCAAGCGCGTATGGGAAGCCGTCTGCAAACATCAGCTGAGCAATGGCGAGATGGAACTTTTGCAGGTCAGCCTCGGAATGGCGTTCGAAGGTTCGGGCTACAACTTTAAAGAGCTTTTCAAAACGGTCGCCGCGCACCCGAAGTGCCGGTTATAGGACGGGGTAAGTTATGAAAACAATCATCCGCTTAATTATTCTAAGTTCGATCGTAGGCCTGATGGTGAATTGTTCGCCGACTCCGTTCGAGTCGCGAAAATTCCCCGGCCTTTCATCGTTATGTTCCGGAATTTGCTTTCAAGAGTTCAACTCACCGTTCAGTTTGATGACGGCATCTCAGACTTATCAATCCATGCTTAACGTCACCGGCCTTAACGGTGCCGCCGTTGGGCGTACCGAATTCACCGCCCGCTCCGGCGCGCTTTCGGAGTCGGATAGTCTGAATGCGGTCAACGGTCCACTTTTGCTGGGAGCGACGTCGATTGCCGGAGAAATTTGCGGGGACCGCGCCGATGCGGAGGCGGGCGCCGCCGCCGAGAGCCGGCGGCTTTTTAGTGATTTGAACTTCGCGCAAACGATCGCTCAAAACGGAACCGCGAAATTCCAAGCTTCGGCCGCGCGTCTCGCCTCGGTGTTCTTGGCGCGCAATATCCGCCCGGAAGAAAGCACGTTAGTCGCACAATTCGTCGAGGAATTTAAAAACGGCGCCGCGAGCGATAGCACGGCACAAACCAAAGGCCTGGCCATCGGTTTGTGCACGGCCATGCTGTCTTCGTTCGACGCTATTACTTACTAATATTTTTTGGGGGTTTACTTTGGGGAAATTAAATAAAAAACAAATGCCGATGTGGGCGCAATCGGGACACAAAGCGCCCGTCAGCCGCCGAGATTTCTTGGCCGCCGGTCTCCTTCCGTTCGCCGCGCGAATGGTTTTACCGGGCGGATTAGGTTTACTGCTTCCGTCGGCGGCCAACGCCGCGGCCGGAGCTTGCGACTCGGGCAAGAGCGCGCTGATTCCGTTCATTCGGGTACATCTTAGCGGCGGTGGAGCCATTGCTTCGAATTACGTCCCGCGTCCGGCCAACCGCGCGGCCCTTTTAAATTCTTACAACGTTTTAGGAATGGGTCCCGGTTCGGGCCTAACGTTAACCTCCGAGTTCGGCGTCAACTCATTCGCCGGCAACGGAGTCAGCCAAATGATCGTCGGTTTTCGCAGCGAAGGTAACGCCACCGTTCCCGCGAACACCGCTTTCGTCGCCGCGTGCGTAAAATCCCGCGACGATTCGAACGATAATAAATTCGATGCCGACGGCTTACTTTTTAAGGCGGGCCTCCGCGGCGAATGGCTGCCGACTTTAGCCCGCACCGACGGTGGGCTCAAAGGTGTCGCCGCGACGATCACTCCGCCTACCCCGCTTGAAGTGGCGTCGTTTTCGGATATTTTGAATTCAATCGGATAATCGCAACGCTTGAAGAATTCGATGAACGCGAATCAACAGCGCTCTCTCGCAAGCTTCGTGAGCCGCCTTTCCGCCACGCACGCGCGAAAACTCGCGGGCGTGACTAACGCGAGCCAAGTACAAAACCTAGTTGATTGCGCGGGTTTAAAAAACGTCGCGGTCGTTGGCGTAGGCGAATCGACGGTCACTCCGACTGCCCCCATACTCGCCGCTTGGGGAAACCCGGCCGATACGGATCAAAACAAGATCTTCGCGGCCATGGTTTACAATTGCATCGCCGGAAATTCCGGATCCATAACGATCGAACTCGGCGGTTACGATTATCACACGAGCGAACGCACAACGGGACAAGCCGCCGATTTCCGCGCCGGCGTCATCTATCGCCGCATCTTAGAAACGGCGCGGATTTTAAATAAGCCCTGTTTTCTATTAGTCACTTCCGACGGAGCGGTCGGCTCGCCCGTCAGCGAATCTACCAGCGCGCCTTGGACAACGGAACGCGGCGAATCCGGTATGATGTACATGTTCATGTATCACCCGAACGGCCGTCCCGAGACTTCGGATTTCCAAATCGGGAGCTTCACCGAAAACCAGGTCGTGGATCCAAATCATATCATCGGCAACAATCCTGAGTTGGCGACGCAGGCGGTTCTCGCAAATTACCTGACGCTCAACAACCGCATGGATCTGTGGAACAAGGTTCTTCCGCGCGGCGGGGCCTTGGACGGAGCACTTCTTCAGAGCGTGATCAAAGTCGCGCCGAAACCGATGGTTTAAACGGGGATCGTATGGGAATGAAACTATTTACGCTGATACTTCTCAGTTTCTCGTTCGTGGGTTTCCAAAACTGCATGGGCAGCTCTTCGCACCGGAATGACGAAAGCGTTGTAGGAAAAAGCTGCGAGGGCTCACTTCGCCGCCTCTTTGCCGAAACCTATCATCCGTTTCTTACGACCAACTGCTCGAATTGCCACCGCGACCAGAGCGGTCCTGAAAACGGCGTTGGGAAATGGGCGCACAACGACTTCAACCGTTCTTACCTCGAATTTGCCGGGGCCACCCGTACGCGCGTTCGGAACCGAATCCTCGATGAAACCCATAAGAAACCGCACACGGGATTGCACAACCAAGCCTTCGTCGATGCTCACGAAGCAAAATGGAAGTACTTCGAAGCCGAGGCCGAGGCGTGCCGGACCGGCCCGCAGTTCTCGACCATCGCGAAAACGTCAAGCGGTAGGCCCGACGCGCAAGGTTTCTATACATTGGAGTGGGATTTGTTTACCGAAGTCCGCCGCCAAAACTTGCTGCAGAAGATTCACTTGCTCGTGCGGATCAAAGTAAAGCCCACGACCATGGGTACACCGATCTACGAATTTAAAGATGCGAGCGCGCGCTTGCGCTCCGGCGCCCCCGGAAATTATACGGTCAGTGGAATTCAAGTCGAGCGCAACGGTGAACTGTTGCAAGATTTTACGACCTGGCTATATTTAAATAATCCCGCGGTGAACTCGCAAAGCTTTACGGCTCTGCACACGGCGGGCACCGGGTTCGCGGTCGTCACCGCCACGTCATTGTCCGATCAGTTTGCTTTAAGAATTACGTCAGTTAGAGATTCGAATGGAGTAGAAATGTAGATGGTCTTCAGTCGCCGGTTTGCGTCCCCGAGCCTTTGGCCGACGGCGTGAAAACCGATTTTACGACGGTGAACTCAAAGCAGCCTTCGCGGCCGATCTCATTCTAATCAAGACTAATATAAATCAAAAAGGGGTCCAGCTACGTCAAGGCGGGGCGCTCTTTCTTTGGGCTTCGGGTGGCGAAACCCGGATCGAAGGAGCCGAAACGCTGGTTCCGTCATTCGCACGAAACGGCAGTGGTGAAATCGGATACGTCGAAAGCCTGAAGATGTACTCAGGAGTCATGGGTTTAGGTTACGGACACTTGTTTCCTTTGTTTTCGCGATTCTATTTCACGGCCTCCGCATTTTTAGCGGCGGGTTTGAACTACAACGAAACAGATTTAATGGGGAGAACTGATGGCCAATGGGCCGGGGTCCATCGGCTGAGCGCCCGCGCAGGAGCGGGCTACAATTATGGCAATCATGTTTCCGGTCATCCTCCGGTGCGTCGTGGCCGAATGTTACGGATAACTATTATTGGCTCTGCACTTATAACAATCTCGTAAACCACCAGGTTCCCTTCGACAACAAGAACTCTCCTGTTGGCTTGGCCTGCGATTTTTGAGCCCAACTCAGGGAAATTGCCAAGTTCTACGATCGCGGCAACCATCATGTCCCTAACAGCTTGGCCACGTTTTTGACTAAAATGTTTTACGACGTGAGCGAAAATTTTTTCTAGACCTTTCTCGGCTCGCTTCGAGAAAAGGACTCTCACTTTTTGAAACCAAATTTCTTGTCAAGCCTAGAGGTAACAGTCTCTGCTTCGGTCAATTCACCAAAATTGATTGGTTCTTGAAACTCTTCAAGAAGGTTCTTCTCAAGCAAAATCTCGTCATATTGTTTACGCGAAAGGATTATCACTTCACCATTTTTTGTTGGAACAAGATGCGGCCCCCCGCCGGTAGCAATGTCCTCTAAGGTCTTGTAAAGGTTGTCTCTTAAATCTGTTTGTTTGGTGACTTTAGGTAATGCCATTACTTAATGGTACGGTTTTACGTACGTTTTGTCAAGAGCGGGCCTTTTCTGTTGACTGAATCGTGCTTTAGATCGGCACGCCGTTTTCCGAAATGACAAATATGAAAAACATATTGCTATGTCTCAGCCTGCTACACGTTTCCAGCTTTGCCGATTTAGACAAAGACGAGCGGCAAGGTCTAAAGGACACCCAACGCTTGCTCACGACCCCGGCCGAGCGCAATGCCGCCATCAAGGGTGACAAAAAGGCATTGGAAGTCGACCAAAAAGTCGAAGCCCTAACCGGATCAGGAAAAAATAAAGACGAGATTTATGACATCGCCTCGAAGGTCATGGAAGCCATCACCGTGGAATCCAAAGGCGATCCCGAAAAGATGCAACAATTGCTTATGGAAGCCCAAGGCAACCCCCAGGCGTTCTACAATAAATATTTTAGTGAGGCCGACAAGACCCGGGTCCGCAATCTGGCCCAGGATATCGAGAAAAAAGGCGGAAAGGTTTCCCCGCGCAAGTAAAGAGGTGCGCGCGTAAATCCTGCGTAATGTCCACGTTTATTCCATTAAGCAGGTGGGCAAACTCACGCTCATCAATAGCACGGTGGGACAAATTCAGGCCGTCGGCCAAGTGATCAATAAGTGGCGAGTTATTTTGCGCTAAAGCCCGTGGAGTCTATCGCCCGCCGAGCTGGTTATCAGTGCGGTTCGACAGGGACCAGTTGATAGATTGTACTTCACCCTTTCGAGCGTCGTTCACGCGGAGTGAGATACCAGCTTCACGGTCTGCAAGAATTCGCTTTGTTGAAATGTAATGAGCAGCTTTGTCCGACTTAGTTTCCTCGGCAATCAAGTTTAGTTTGCCCAGGTATTTCTCGACCTCGGCCTCGGTAAAGCTATCATTTGATTCCGTGAAGAGCTTTATATGTTTAGTTGTAACCCGATCTTCACCATTGAGCCAAACGATAACCTTGGGGATTTGCGTGCCCTTATGTGAAATATAGTAGGTCAACTTTTTGCCGCTTCCATCAGGTTCGGTTGATGCTGATTTGCCGAACCCTGTGAGGTGAACGCGCGGCCTGGGCACGATGGCGGCTAAGCGTTCCAGTAGCTCGAGCTTGGTCATTGAGATGGCCGTGGTGCCATCGTCGTAGGGTTTTTTAAGTCGGTAGATGACTTGGCCGCTCGAGCTTAAGGAGAGTCGCTCAAGTGCGACGGCCGGTCTTGCGATGTACCTGCAGAGTTTTTCGATTTTGTCTCTTTCAGTTCCGGTCATTGGGACGCCGGCATGGAGTGAAAAGCCCGAGTTCTTTGCGACAAGGCCCTTTGTGGCTACGTGATCCGTGTCTGGTACGGTTTTGAGCGTGAGGGCTTTTTTGCCCTTGTTTGGCCCGAGCGTGAATCTGTAAGTGGCGGCACGGGCTTGCAGTCTTGCTAGGGCGTCGTCTTCGGAAAGGCTGAGTTGAAGGTGATCCTCCTCGTCGCGCGTGATGAGGCCACGTTTTTCGAGGTGTTTG
>JBEIHA010000167.1:0-7010 GCA_040381635.1 Pseudobdellovibrionaceae bacterium | reverse complement strand
GAAAAATCCTTCCCCGACGACGAGCGTCTGATCGTTTCGCGCATCGAAAATCGCGAAAAGATCATCACCAGCATTAAGGACTTCCTCGGAAAGGGAAAGTAAGCGATGGGCAATTTAACCCCCGAACTCGAGCGTGAACGCCTCAAGATCAAAGCCGCGGCCGAAAAGGTGGGCTTAGATTGCTACGATACGGTTTTCGAGTTGGTGACTTACGATCAGCTCAACACGATCGCTTCTTACGGGGGCTTCCCCGTGCGCTATCCGCACTGGCGCTTCGGGATGGAATACGAATCCCTATCGAAATCTTACGAATACGGTTTGTCGAAGATCTACGAACTCGTGATCAATAACAATCCTTGTTACGCTTATCTGATGGAAGGAAACGAATTTCTTGATCAGAAGCTCGTCATGGCCCATGTTTTCGGTCACTGCGATTTTTTCAAGAACAACTATTGGTTTTCGCCGACCGATCGCAAAATGATGGACAATATGGCGAACCACGCGACCCGCGTGCGCCGTTATATGGACCGTTTTGGTGTCGAAACGGTGGAAAACTTTATCGACGTTTGCTTGAGCATCGAGAATTTGATCGACCGGCATAGCCCCTACACGACAAAGAAGGCCCCCGAATCGCCGCGTGACATTCGCGAAGAAGAAGAAGAAGGCGAAGTGGATCATCACGGTGAGTTGGGCGACGGCCGCTTGCGCGTGCACCGTGGATATATGGAAAACTACATTAATCCTCCTGACTTCGTGAAAGAGCAAAAGAAGCGGATCGCCGAAGACAATCAGCGCTCGGGCGTTTTCCCCGAAAAGCCCGAACGTGACGTTTTAAACTTTCTTTTGCACTTCGCACCGCTCAAACCCTGGCAGCAGGATGTTCTATCCATTATCCGCGCCGAGGCCTATTACTTCGCGCCCCAGGGCATGACGAAGATCATGAACGAGGGCTGGGCCTCGTACTGGCATTCTAAGATTTTGACCGAGCAGATCATGAACGACAGCGAGATCATCGACTTCGCGGACCGGCACTCGGGCACGATGGCGATGTCGCCGACTTCGTTCAATCCCTATAAGGTCGGAATCGAGTTATTTCGTAATATCGAAGAGCGCTGGAACAAGGGGCAATTCGGCAGAGAATGGGACGAATGCCAAGATCTAGCGCTGAAAAAGAACTGGGACAAGAAACTGATGAAGGGCCGTGAAAAAATCTTTGAAGTGCGCAAGCACTACAACGACGTCACTTTTATCGACGAATTTTTAACGGAAGACTTTTGCGTCGAACACAAAATGTTCGTCTACAAATTCAATAAGCGCACCGGACAGTACGAAGTCGACACTCGCGATTTTAAGGCAATCAAACGTAAATTCTTGTTCCAGCTTACGAACTTTGGACAGCCGATCATTTCTGTGGTGGACGCCAACCACAATAACCGCGGTGAACTGCTGATGGCGCATATGTTCGAAGGTGTGGAAATGCAGCCAGATTACATGCAAGCGACCATGAAGAACTTGTTCACGATCTGGTCCAGGCCTGTGGCGGTGGCTACGGTGCTGGACGGCGAAGCGAAGATTGTTTCTTTCGATGGAACGGAATTTAAGTTCCAGAATCTATCGTCGCTGCCGGTGGGCGATCAGAATGACAATAAAAAAGATTAGCGATGACATGAAAAACTTCGTTATAGGTCTCGTAGCTGGATTCGTCGTTAGTGCCGCAAGTTTTTTGGTGGCGGTGATGGCTTTGCGCCCGATGCCGATCGACAACACGGTGAGTTCGTCTCAAGCGGGCCTACAGCTGGACTTGGGAAAGCCCAAAGACCCCCCAGCCATAAGGGAATTCGCCAGCCGTGATTACACACAAGCGTGTGCCGAAGACGTTAAGAACCTTTGTCCCGGTTTGGCTTTTGGGCGTGGTGCGGGCGGCTGCTTGTTGAAGGCCCAAGATCGTTTATCCGAAGAGTGTCGACGGCAGGTTCCGGAAATCCAGTCAGATCTGAATCTCAGCGCAAAGAAGCGACCGTTTGTTTCCATTTGTGCCGATGATCTTGTGAAGCATTGCGCGGGAATGGGATTTGGTTCGGGCGCGGGCAAGTGCCTAGTTGAATCAAAGAATAAACTCTCGAAAGCTTGCCGCGGCCAGTTGGCGGCAATAGAAAAAGACCGCCTTGAAAACCCTTAGCCGGGTTCCGCTCCTAAAGTCTTTTGTATTGATCACCGTGTCCGGGTTTATATTATTTCTTTCTTATTTCCCGTTAAAAAAAAGCTCGAAATTACAAATCAAAGATGCGCTTTTGGCGGCCGAGCCTCAAGCCTTAAGGTCTTGGTCAGAAAGCCGTTTGGATTCAATCGTTGCAAACGCGGCTGATTTTCGTGCAGCCAATCTGTTCTTCGCCAACTGGCAGAAGGTTTATGCGCCCAGTGGTCGGTTCCAGGCGGTACGTGGGTCGGGTTGGCGCATCACGGATTCGGAATTGGCGGGCGCCGATTTTAGATTCGCGGATCTAAGCGGTGCCGTCTTCCAAAACTGCAATCTGAAAGGGGCTTCGTTCTTCGGCGCGTTTTTGATCGGGACTAAGTTCCCAGGCAGCGTGGCAGACGACCGGACGGGCTTTCCGTTTTCAAAACAAGAGGCCATCGCTCGTGGAGTGAGATTCGAGTGAAGTTTCTGAATTTAAGCGAATTCAAGACCGACCCCCTGCTGTCCGTCTACGGTCAGTTTCTGGCGGCGATTTCCATCTTCACGGCGGGTTACTGGGCCTATCTAGGTGAGCCAAGCGCGGTCGAGCAAATGCGTTGCTTTGCGCAAATGCCTTTTTGCGTGGAATTCAACTCAATCTATCAATCTTGGCCGATGCTCGCGCCGACGCACTTGGTTTTGATTGCGGTGTTGGCGCTGTTCTCGATATTCGCCTTCCGGGCCGAGCGCCCCGGGACCGCCTGTGCGTGGCTGGTGGGATCTTTAATGGTGAAAACCATCTGGATCATTCGCTCGTATGAGTACATGGGCAATTTTCACTATATGCCCTTGATCATGACCTTGGTTTTCGTTTTTTTCCCCCATCGTCGTGCGAACTGTTCCTTACTCTTGGTTTTGTTTTATGTTTCGGCGGGTTTGCTGAAGTTCAATCCCGAATGGACGACGGGGGCTGCGCTCTACAATATTCCGGAAATGAACCTGAAACTTTTGGCGGACTTGACACTGTTGGTGCCGACTCTTGAAGTTTCTGTTTCGTGGCTCTTGTTAAGTTCGAACGCTTGGTGGCGTCGAATAGCGTTAGCGTCTTTCTTTGTTTTTCATGCCTTTTCTTGGTTGATTGTTGGGGCCCTGTATCCAGGCGTCATGTTTTTGCTACTGTCGCTGTTTTTCCTTCCCGAAATCAAGAAAAGCTGGCGGCTTCCGAACGCACCTTTGCCCAAGGCTAGCTTGATTTTGGGATCGCTGTTTCTTTTGCTTCAATTCACCCCTTATATTTTTGCGATTGATCCAGCCCTGACCGGTTTGCCGCGAACGTTTTCGTTGAATATGTTTGATGCAAAAACAGAATGTGTCGCGCGCATCGAAGTGGTCAAGGGCCGCGAGACCCGCCACGTCCCTCGCGATTTTCTTGAAGCCACACGAATCCACTGCGATCCGATCGTGCTATTTTCGCAAGTGCGACGAATTTGCGCTTTGGATTCTGAAGTCGAAGTGAATCTTGAATTGTGGTCTCGGCGGCAGACTTCGCTTGATTTTACGTTGGCAACGCAAGTGGGGCGGGCGTGCTCATTGGGCAGGGCCTTTTATTGGAAGGAGTTATTTTGAAAACTTCTTCGTTAGCTTGGATATCGGCGGTGGCCTTCCCTTTTTCGCTCTATTTCACCTATCAAGCGAATCCGGAATTCTACTTTTTTAAGCACGACCAAGCTAAAATCTTACACCGTCCGCCTTGGCCACAGACAGCCAATCCCAAATTTCGGCTGAAAAATCCAGGCCGAAGCCCGCGCATGCACCGGGCGGATTTTCGCCGCACAGGGGATTTTGGAAAGGTGTTTTGGGATCCAAGCCAACTGACGGCGACGGCGGTCGCCGTAGGCAACTTCGGAATACACACGGCTTCGAAAGCCGCGGCGGTCGCGGATCCCAGCGGTTTGGTTTGGTCTAGCGACACGGGGACTATTGCGAAAACCAACTTAAGGGGCGACGTGCTTTGGGGCCGTTCGTTTTACGACTCGGGCTTTGGGATTCATTCTACCCCGGCCTCGGACGCCAACCATCTTTACGTGAGCTCCTATAATGGATTTACGGAAATTTTGGAGCCCTCCTCGGGGCGTTCACTGATGAGTATATTTACCGCCCATGCGATGGGCGCATCCCCCCTTTTGGTCAGGAATCAGTTGATTCAGGCGGTAGAGACTTACGAGCCCAATGGCTACGTCTTTCGCTGGGATCTTTCTATGAACAAGGCAGTTTGGGTCAGTGCATGGCTGGGAGAGCACGCTCAT
Source organism: Pseudobdellovibrionaceae bacterium (assembly GCA_040381635.1). GTDB lineage: Bacteria > Bdellovibrionota > Bdellovibrionia > Bdellovibrionales > UBA1609 > JALHOQ01. Next base: position 2,528 of record JBEIHA010000167.1, on the reverse strand, counting down.
TCGTCAGTTTCTTACGACCCAAAAAGCGATCTTCTTTTTGTCGGAGTAAACAATGGGCGTTTTGTGGCCATCGATTTTAAGACGGGCTTGCTGAAGTGGGATATTAAAACGGGTGGCCCGATCAAATCCACACCTACGGTTGGATCGAGTCTGGTCTACGCGACAAGCTGGGATGGCCGATTGCGCGCCGTAGACCCTTTTACGGGATCAGTTCGCTGGGAATTTGCGATTGGACAGCATTCACAAAACTCACCGGCCTTTAGCGCCGATTTGAATTCTGTGTTTGTATTCAACACGGACCAACAGCTTTGTCGCTTGCATGCGGAATCGGGTCAGGTGGTTTGGTGCAAGGGCCGCAGGCTAAAGGACTTAATGAGCAGTCCTATTTTGTTTAGCTCCTCAAAACAAACTTGGGTGGGATACACCTGCGCATCCGCGGGCTATTGTATAGCCGACGCAAAAGATGGGAAATTGATGCGTGAGTTCGACGTGGGCTCTGTGGTCAATGGCGAAGCCATGGTCTTTGCCCACGGGATTTTGGTTTCAACCTTCGATGGCACTAGCCGCTGGCTAAGGAAGCCCTAATCTTAGTTGTTCCCGCCCCCGTCGGTCCCGCCCCCGCCCCCGCCCGTGCCGCCACCCATTAAAACCGTGCCGGCATTTCGCCAAGTTCCTGCTGAGCACTGTATGACAGCCGCAGTTGTACCACTTGAACAGGCTTTAAAATAGACCGTGGCGCTCGCACTTGCGGGTATAGCTTCTTGAATCGTGCATGGTCCGATAGCTGTCCAAGGTCCCAGCGCCCCACAGGACGCGCCCGCCGCATTGCCGGGAACCCACTGCGAACCGTTCCATTTCAAGACCTGCCCAACGGTGGCCCCGGCGCCGTCGTTCTTTCCCAAGAGATTCGTGGCCCCTGAAACAGTTAATGCGTTCAGGTAAGTCGTGCCATCGGGATTGACATAATAGCCGGTATTGTCGCGGTCGTAAATAATCGAAGGACGAATATCTTGAAAGATGGAAACGTTGTTTGGATCAACGTAATAACCGGTATTGTCACGATCATAAATAAATGACTGATGCGAGACATTCATCACAGATGTGCTGGCAGGGTCCACATAAAAGCCGGTATTGTCGCCATCGTACATAATGCTAGGCCGGATATCATTTAGGCGAGATACTCCGTTCGGGTCGAGGTAATAATTGGTGTTGTTCGTATCGTAGAACACCGTCCCGTAATGGTCACCGCCGGTGCCGATGTACGAATTGCCGATCCAAGTGTTCGCGCGTATAAAGGCATCGTGTAGCCAGCCGTAGTTTGCCGACCAGATTTGTCCAGAGTCATTTGTGTACATCGCCCAATTGGCGCTCGAATTCAAGAAACCGATGAGTCCGCTGTTACTGTGAACGTATCGAAAGCCGCCTTCGTCGGCATCTTGCATCCGAATTACGGAAGAATTGCCCCCATTCACATTCAGCGTCCCCGCCTGAAGCGTGCCATTGGCATTCACGTGCAACATATTCGAAGTGTTGTTGGGATCAACGTAATAACCGGCATTTTCACGATCATAAATAAATGACTGATACGAAACATTCATCACAGATGTGCTGGCAGGGTCCAAATAAAAGCCCGTATTGTCGCGATCATAAATGATACTAGGACGGATATCGTTTAGATAAGAAACGCCCGAGGGTGCTAAATAGAAGCCACCGTTGTTTACATCGACGAAATAATTGGCCGTAGAATTGCCCGGCACCCTTTGATTGCCCGACATATCCAGCTGCCAGCGATCGGCACCGGCCGACCAACCCCCGATACGCATCACGTTGTCGGGATCCAGTCCGAAATTCACCGCGTAAGCGCCGCCCCGGTGAAAAGACATCCCTGCGGGCCCACCGTCGGTCGAGTAAGCTTGCAGCGCGTAGGTGTTGGTGCCACCGAGGGTTGCCGAAGATCCTTTATTGGAAAGGAAATAGTTGATGCCGGTCCAGCTGCCGGCGAGATTGGTGACGTTGCTGGCTGTGCCCCCCGAGGTGATGTAGCCACTGTTATTGGTGAATTGAGAAATATTCATGTTGCTGAGTGAACCCGCACTTCCGCCAATGCTTAACGAAGGTGCGGTCCCGGTGAGCCCTGCTCCTGATCCATTGAATTGCGTAGCTGCCAATGTTCCGTTGACTGTCGTGTTGCCACCAATCTCGGTACCGCCAGTGTACTCGCCGCCGTAATTTACGTAGAGGCGGTCGCCATTAGAATTGTTTGTACCTAACAGGGCCAAGTTGCGATTGTTGCCAGAACCCGAACCGCCACCCTGGATCCACACGTCATAGACAGAACCCTGAGATATATTCATTGTGCCGCGAATGTCCACGGTCGTGACGGGCGACGCAATTCCCACACCGACCGAACTTGCACTCATGTTCCCGCTTAGCGCAGCTGAGGTCCCGTTCAGCTGACCCGTCATGGTATCGCCCGCGCGATTGACCGGAGTGTAGCCAAGTGCTCCGGTGACATTTCCAGAAGAAAT
>JBEIHA010000166.1:0-7101 GCA_040381635.1 Pseudobdellovibrionaceae bacterium | reverse complement strand
GAGCTAGTGTCTAATGAAATCGCCGCAAGGCGCTCGCGCAAAGAGATAATTAATGTTCGGTGGTGGTTCGACCGTGAAATCACGATCCGCTATTCCGACTACGGTCCCATCATTTCAGATACGCCTTATTTCAAAAGTGAAAAGACGCTGGCTGTCGATTGGATCGGTCACGATCAAGACACAGACGACTTAACCGCGTTTATTAAGGCCTCGCGCGCCAAAAACTTCGGTCAATTCCAGCAGGCGTTTAAGGACTACGCCGTCAGTGGGCAAACGCTGACCTACGCGGATCGCTCGGGAAACATCGGCCTGGTGCTCGCGGCTCGCGTGCGAAAGTTCAAAACACCCGATTTAAACTCGAAGCCCATCAAAACGTTGAATGAGCACTCGAAAGAAATTTTACGTCCGACCGATTTGCCGTCCGCGCTCAACCCGCCCGCGGGATTTATTGCTTCGGCTAACAACAGACCGCTAGCCACCGAATTTGATTTGGCCCAAAGCTTCGCCGCCGACGATCGCATTCTAAGACTTAAAGAATTGACCATGGACCGCGCGAAGGCAGGGCAGAAATTTGATTTTGATTTCCTACGTTCCGTGCAAATGGACGTTGTTTCGCAGTCCTCAAAAAGCTTAGCGAACGAAATCGGCCTTCATTGGAAGGGCGACCATTTGGGCGACGTTCTTAAAAATTGGGATGGCGCCTACACCATCGAAAGCGAGGCGGCTTTGACTTTCGAAGTGATGCTGGGACATTTAAACGAAAGGTTGGATAAGAAATTACCCAAGGCTTTGCGCGGCTCATCGCTGGCTGTTTTGCCGATCAAAGATCAACTCGCCACCCTCCTGAAAGAAGAGAAGCCCGAAGCTGAGATCTGGGCCTCACTCCTGAAACAAACGCGGCAATCTTTGGGCAATAAACGACCCACTTGGGGTGATTATCATCGTCAGGTTTTTCAAACACCGATGGGATTTTTACCATTGATCGGCAGCCGCTTCGTACACTCCGAATTCCCAGTTCCGGGCGGAAATGAAACCCTGAACAAATCAGGAAATCCAATTTCCACTAAACCTTCGAAGGTCACCTACGGGGCACAATCCCGGCACATCAGTGATCTCAGCCATATCGACGAGAACTACTTCGCCCTTCTCGGTGGACAAGACGGCTGGCTTTGGAGTGACGGAAACGCCGATCAACTAACCCTATGGCGAGAGGGCCGCTACTTCCGCTTTCCCCTCTCGCGCGAGGGACTGGATCGGGAGTTTACGAATGTGGTGAGATTTGCGGCAAAGCCTAATCTTTGATTTTGAGTTCGTACATCATTTCGTTGCGCCTTAAGAACGGCAGAGTCCATGGCGGGTCATATCCCGCAAAGCCAGGCTCGGCGGCGATTTCGTATTTTCCAATCGTGACGAGCCACTCTTTTAATTCTTTAGCCTTTTCTTGATTGGTGCTGGCCGTCCAAAAACCAGAAAAGCGAATCACACCGATCGTTTTGGCGGGCACTTCTTCTAACACCACACGTTTGTTATTTGGAGTGGGCAGGTCCGACATTTTGTATTCAGAGGGCATCACAAAGCTCATCACCCAACCCTCTTCGGTGGGCGACTGAACCACCGGTGCTGTCATCGCCAGTTTTTGATGACCTGGCTTTTCTTGAACCACGGGCGCCGTCATCGACAGCTTCTGCTTTTTTTCGTTATCACCAAAAATATAGCCGGCCAGGATTCGAAAGGCCTCATTCTGAACTTCTTTGAACTCACCCTTCACTACGGTTTTAGCCGCGATGTAGCTCGGGTACGAACGAATTTCTTTGTTCCCTTCGCTTTGTAGGACTTCGTATTTCGGCGTTTCAGAGGTCCTGATCCCAAATACCGAACAAGAAACATTAAAAATTGAAATGAACATCAGAACCCCACTTAACAAGGCACGTCGATTTTTCATTAGAAGCTCCGATACTCATTCACTTTTTCATTGGATATGGTCATGTCGATGACTCTACATCATTTTTCACTGCACTTGGGTGGATTCGCCACGCAGTGAAGCCACTGATTTTTTCCCACTTGTGCCTGGCAGGTTTCCTGAGAGCGAAACAGCGCCTCTTGCTGAATCCGTCCCCGCCCGACATAAAGTCGGCCATTCAGACCGTTCTCGGCGACGCAGGACCACTTAACGTGTTCAGACACAACTTTTTCGCAAGAAGTCGCTTGAGAATCGCAGTGAAACTCATACCCACCCGCCTGGCAGGTGGTCAAAACAGAAGCACGAGCTTCGAGCTCGGAAGCCCCGAAGGCACCGAACACTCCGTTCGTTAGCCTATTCTGACTTCGGCAAAACCAATCCTGCCGATTCGGTAGAGGCGCACCCAATGACTTACTTATGCGCTCCGATTTATCTTGTGCGGTCAGGGTTGAAAAAAGCAGGCCCGTAATCATTCGTGCGCGAACGGAATTCACGTCGCCGTAAGATTCGCGCAACCAAAGATAGATAACCTCGTGCCAGATAATTCCAGCTTTTTCTTCGATCGTGAGCAAGTTCGAGTCCCAAAGTTCTTTGCTTATCAAAACCTGTCCTAGGTCATTGAAATTGGCAAACTGCGTGTAATACCAAGCACCGCCCGCGCAGCTACTGTTGAGTGGACGAATTTGATAAAGAGCATCGTCGACCACCTCAAGCTCAGCATTCACGAAGTGAACGGCCTTCAGCGTCCGCTCAAGAAGTTGTTTCCAGATCGAGGCGTACGCCGGTAGCTCTCGGTTGAGGTCCGCCATCATTATATCTACGAAAGCTAAAGCCGAAGTCGCCGGAGGTGCTTTTCTTATGGTCCAACCATACTGCTCACGAGCCTCGAAAAAATCCACCAACAACAGCTGAGTGGGCGGAGCGAGGGGCGAGATTCGGCAAGACCATGTGCCGCCACCGTTACCGATTTTATCTCCGGCCGAAGCGGTGGCGCAAAGAAGTCCACAAAAGATCACAAAAAGACGCTTCATTTTTTTCCCTTCGAGCGTGCGGTTAACGGAATCAGCGCTATTGAAAGTCGGTATACATCATGGCCCTGTTCGCTTTCAATCGATTCACAGAACTCATCTTGAAACTTACGAATATACTCTTTGGCTTTTGGTAAAACATCGCTTTTTAGCGCAAAGGTGATTGAGGTGACTTCGCGCTCCGACAGTGGGACGTCCAGAATCGCCTTCTCAACCAGCCTGGCGTCTTCGATATGGGCCCTCTGGATCGATAGATCGAGCACATCCGAAGAGGTCTTTAGTTTGGGATGACGCCTAACGAACTTTTCGCCACTTTTCTGAAGATAACCCAGCCTGAGCAGCCGTTGCCAGGCCTCTTTAACGGTGGGACTTGGAAGGCCAAGTCGTTTGGAAAGCCAAGGGACCTCAGGCTTGAATCCAACGGTCTTCACCAGGTTTAAAATCGCGAAGTGCCACCAATCGGAAATCATGTGAAAAGCATCGCTGTCCAATTCATGGTAGTCCGTCGCAGAGCCGCTTCTATTGTCCGCAATCCCGTCCACTAAAATTTGTTTTTGCTCTAACGGTGAGAGTTGTAAACGCTCGACCATGCGCCGCCGGGTTTGCAAGGAGATGGGCCTCTTGCCGCGCAGAATTTCGGACAACGCGCCTGAGCTTATCCCCAGACGTTGACCAAAGGCGCGCAAGGACCAATGGGGATTTCGTATCTTTGCTTCTTCTAATTTCCTCACCAGCAGGGCCAAGGCAGGGTCATTTTCATATTTCATACTTATCATCTACCATGATCCCAGCGAGAGGGCCCTAAGTTTTGGAGGAGTGTGCTCCAAATCTGGAGCATTTTGTTCCAAAGTAGATTGAGCTCTGCCTCGGCTTAGGCGAACGTGGTTTCACAACGCCAACAAGGAGTCATAAAATATGAAACATCTTATCTTCGGAATACTGGTCGCGAGCCTCTCGGCCTGCGGAACCAAAAAAAGCGGAGGATCTGGATCCGCCAGTCCCACGGGTCCACAAGAAGTGCGCAAAATCACGAACGCATCAAACTGCCAAAACGGTCGTCCCGCCAATCAAGTGGAAGGTCGCTGGCAAACCGTATTTCAGGCGGAGCAGATCACTCTCACCCTCACTTTTGATTTCCGTCGCGACGGCGGACTTACGCTGAGCAATGATTGCAGCATGCCTACGGGCCGTCTGACCGCACGCACCTCTAGCATTTACTATTTAGATAACGGCAATTTGATTATTCCGGCATCGTCTTCTCACGAGGAGCGAACGGGGAACATGTCCTGCTCGGCAAGGATCGATAAAGGCTCCGTGCGTTACAGCTTCGAAGGCAGCTGCTTAGTTATGATTGATTCTGGCGGCGAAAAACTTTATCTAACTTCAACTTACTAAGGGGAAATAAAAATGATTCAAGTCATGATGATTGCTGTTCTTGTATTCGCGGCCAACGCCTCTTCAGCCTCCACTATCCGTGAAGTTCACCGACTCATCGATGAATTGCACTACACCGTAGACCGGGTGAATCCTTCTACCCAAGACCTCGCCAAATTGGCGAACAACTTGCGCGCCGAGATTGAGTTTTTGCGAAACCCGTCGCCACGCTTGCTGTGTATGAAGGCGGACAATGGCCGTCACTACCCGTCACAACCCACCAATGGTCAGATCGTGGGCGACTCGGCCTACAACGCGGGACACGTTCAGATCGCTGATTGCAAAGCCACTTTAAAGGTGGGTAGCTCCGGTCTGGTGTGTTTCAAACGCGACAACGGCCGCTATTACCCGACGGATTCGACGACGGGACTGGTTGTGGGATCGACAGCCTATAATGCGGGATACGTTCAATTGGAAATCTGTTTGGAATCAATTTAGAGAATGTCATCAGTCTAGCAAGGGGTCACTTCAATCGTGACCCCTTTGCTTTGTGGGACTCGAATTAAAATCTTCGAACGCAGCGAACGCGGTAGAAATCGAGCTTGATGGCTTGGTAGGCAATACCATTGCCAAAGGCTTGCATCCACGAGTTTTGGGGAAACGAATTGGTAGACGACCAGTAGCTGCCATCACCTAGGCCCTCGATAGACGCGCGATTCGTATAAACTAAGGTGAGCTCGTCCCTAGCCGGCAAAAACCAGTCGGAATGCCCAGCGTAAGTCATGTTTTCACAGTATTTTGCAGCGTCCGTGTCCCCATATAGTGCGGCTAGTAGAGTTGTATTGCCAGGACCATCTGTATTACTAGTAGCGCCAGTCAAGACCATATAAGCGAAAGGCGGCGTTTGCCAGCTAGCCCAGGGTTTGGTCAATGTGTCTGTGCCCCCACTGCATGTCGGAGTTGCCGAGTCCGTGCAGTTACTTCGGGTGATCATATAATTTGTCCCGCTCAGTGTTCCTAAAAATAGCGCGCCACCGACACATGTGGCGCCCGGCGTACCTACGCACGGATCCGAAACGGAGGGCGGCCGCCAAAAAGCTAGGTTTATACGAAACGCATGAGCGTGGGGACTTAGCAAGCCAGTGATAAGAGCTAACAAGACAGTCCGCCTAAAGCTGGCTCGATGAATCACTTCAATGATTTTAAAAGCCAGTGATCCAAGAAACATAAACAACCGTACCTATCCTTTGTAGCGAGTATATCGTATGGCTGGTTGCCGCTCGGGTGGTGTTGGCCGGCAAGAATCTGTAAGTCACCGTAGCTGCATCATCGCCGGTCACCGACGTACTGAAACTACACTGAGCCGTGTTGGTGCTGGTCACCGCTAAAGTGTAAGACCCACCGTCTCTAAGATTTTGAAATGATAAGTTTGCTGTGCAATCAAAACTGGTCGTTTGCGCATTGCCGTTGGACCAATCGATTGCACCCGACGATCCAGCAAAGGACTTTGCGGAAATTTGCCCTTCCACTCGAAGCCTAGTGCCCGCGCCTGGTGCTACGGTACCGATCCCGACGTTGCCGGAATCTGAGAGAGTCATAGTTTGCGGGCTATTGTGCGTTCCCAATCGAAGCGGTAAAGAATTAAATGTCGAGATGGCAGCCGCATTGTGCAGAGAGCCGTTCGATTCAAAACCGAGGCGTAAATTCCAGTTGCCGACAGGATCAGAAATAGCCTGAAGAGTATTAAAACCGGCAGACTGGCTAGTCGGAGTCAATTGAAGCTTCGCTCCCGGATTTGTCGTCCCCATACCTACGTTGCCAAAATGATCGATAAGTATGCCTCTGTTGTAAACTCCATTGTTATAGGTTCTTAAAGCCAGTTTCGTCGAGCTTGAACTATTAGTCACAGAATCAACGTAAGAGGTTCCGCTCCCTGTGTCTCGATACAAGTAAAGACCATAAGGGTTAGCAGTCCCGCTAAGAGCAGCTTGGCCGGATCCGATTATGGAGAGCTGTGCTTGCGGGCTTGTCGTTCCGATCCCGACGTTACCGGCGGAAGTCACGCGAATTCTTTCTGAAGCCCCTGCCATTAAAAGTAAATCATTTTCGGCTCTGACTCCAAAGTGATCGCCAGATCCGCCGCCGAGAATGGCTCCCCCATCCGTCCCAATGCGCCCAACAACAGTTCCCGTTCCACCTTTCAGGTAATTGCTGTAAGACCCGGTCACCTGGTCAGACCCGAATGTTGCGTAGATATTTGGAGCCTGAACTCGCAAGTTTCCAACGACATCGAGTTTCGCCACCGGACCCGTCGTTCCGATACCGACGTTGCCGCCGCTTGTGACACTCAAATATTCAATACCATTGTTAACAATAGATGTTCTAAATAAGTCTCCTGTTGGTTGCGCGCTAACTCTTAGAGCTGTGCCTACATTTGCAATGCCCGATTGGGTGATTGATATCTGCGTTGTTGCCGTATTGCTCGAACTTTGATTATCCAGTCTAATTCCAACCCCAGAGGCGGAGGAAACATGCAGCCGTTCACTTGGTGAAGTCGTCCCAATCCCGACGTTGCCTTGCCACGCATTCAAAATTAAATTCCCACCCGCGAGAGCTCCAGAACTATAAGCCTGAATTTCACTATAAGTATTTCCGGAAGATGCGCCCGTCCGTATGGCAACGCCGCTTCCAGTGGCACCAGATACATAGTCATTATTGACTGGAAAAATTGTGGGTGTT
>JBEIHA010000165.1:0-7159 GCA_040381635.1 Pseudobdellovibrionaceae bacterium | reverse complement strand
GTCCCCGTAATTGTGATCGTGGGTAAAACTCTGGCAGTGGGGGCGGGGGCTTTGCTGGCCGGCCAAAATATAAAAACGGCCCTGTACTCGGGCCTAAGCATGACCCAAATCGGCGAGTTTTCTTTTATTATCGCGAGCCTCGGACTGACCTTGAAAGTGGTGAGTGAAAAGCTATTTCCCGTGGCGGTTGGGGTTTCTTTGTTGAGTTCGATTTTAACCCCGGTCTGGTTGCGGCGCGCCCCTTGGATATTTGCTCAGATGGAAAAATATTTGCCTAAGCGCATGCGCGAGGCCGCGAGCAGCTACCATTCGACGGTTCGCTCCCATCAAGGTGATAAAATTGTTCCGGCTTTGATTCGGGCCTATCTGCCAACGGTGCTGGTGAATTTTGTGCTCTTGGTTTCCACTACGGGCGTGGCGCGGGCCTTTATTTATCCGCAGCTGGTCAACTTTTTAGGACCCGTATCCTACACCCGTTTAGTGGGATTGTTGTTGGATCTTTTGCTTTGTCTGCCGTTCTTTTACGGGATGGCGCTGCGTCGGCCGGGCAAAAAGTGGCGCGAGCAAGCGGCTCATTTTCCGCGCATTCGTTGGGTTGAATTTGTGATCGCCTGCTTGAGAATTGGGATTTCGATTCTAATTTTTCTCGTGATCGTCGCGCAGTACACAAGTTGGCGTACGCTTTCGGGCGTAACCATAGGCGTTTTTCTGATGACCGGATTTTTGTTTTATCAATATGGTGAAACACTATATAAGCGCCTGGAAAAAAGATTTCTTGGGCAGCTGGCTAAACAAGAAGATCCCGGTGAACAAGAAGCGCCGTTGTTGCCATGGGATACTCATTTGACTCAGCTTACGGTTGCGGCCGATTCATCGGCTTGCGGTATGACCCTAGAAAAATTCAAACCCAGTGAAACTTTTGGAGTGATGATCGCTGCGATCGATCGTGGCCATCGCCGCATTCTAGCGCCTAAAGCCGGTGAGCAGATATTTCCGGGCGATCGCCTGAGCGTCATCGGTGATGATTCAGGCATCGAGAAAATGCGACCGGTGGTAGAAAACGGCTTAATGGACGAAAGTATTGAGATGCCTTTGAGCCTTCAATCTGTCGTCCTGGAGCCAGCCTCAGGTCTATGTGGAAGCACGGTGCGAGAATCCGGCATTCGTGAAAAAGTAGACGGGCTTTTAGTCGGGGTGGAGCGGCAGGGATACCGTCAGTTGAATCCCCCACTGGACCTGGTCTTCGAAACCGGGGATCGCCTCTGGATCGTTGGTGATCCCATGAAAATAGCCGCGCTAAATTCTTAGATTTTTCAGAAATTTTGACCTAGGTCCTGTGTAAACAGCGCTCACAATTACCGATAAATTCATTAGGTATATATAGATAGGATTATCGGATTTGAGTAAGCGCCAGGATCGTGCTGATCGTTTGTTAATAGCTTTAGCTCTAGTCATTTTGTTTATGACTGGTGCAGCCTATTATTTTGACGGTTGGATGTGGGGCGATAAAAAAAATCGCGGCGCTAGGATTGGCGCAATTTCGGCAAAAAGTGGTGACGTGCGGGTGAAGTTCGAAGGCGATCTCAAGTGGGGGAGAGCCACTCGCGGACAAGATCTTGTTTACAACGATTCTATCTACGCAGGTGCCGGCGGCCAAGCGGAGCTCTCTCTCGGTCAGTCGCAGATGACCGTTCAAGAAAATACCTTGGTCGTTCTTCGTCGCGAAAAAGACGTAAGTTTCTTGAACCTGGATTACGGAACTTTGTTTGGTCGCATAGCTCAAGATGAAAAAATTATGATCGATACTGGGAACGGGAGACCCATCGAATTTTCTATGAAGAGCAATGCGCAGATCGTGCTGCGTAAAACGCAAGGCGGGAAGACCGAGCTGAACGTGATCTCGGGGGAAGCCGACGTGACCATCAACGGTAAAGTTCAGCGCGTGACCAACGCAGCCAAAGTGGTTTTGGATGAGCAGTCCGCTTCGCCAAAAATCGAAGCCGCACGATTGATAGCGTTAAAGCCGTTGAAGCACGAAATGATTTACTCTAACACTGCGATGGAAATTCCATTTCAGTGGGAGTGGAGCAACAAGCGACCTTCGTTGCCGCAAGAAAAATTCACACTGGAGTTTGCGGCGGAGCCAACTTTCCAAAAGATTCACGCCCAAAAATCTGTTACGGGTCGCAATAGTGCGGGAATGAATGCTTCGAAGTCTCTGAGTTTGTATTACCGCGTGCGTGGCCCCCGGGGTGAGATCAGCCAAGTCGAAAAGGTGAACTTCTTGCGCATCGCGCCTCCAATGATCATTAGGCCCTTAGTTGAGCAGAAGTTTGTGACACCCCAAGGTCAAAACGCCCTAGTGGAACTTGAATTCAACAAGACCACCGCCAACGTCTGGTACCAAATCGCGGGGGATCCGGATTTTGTCCAGGTGCTGGTGAATCAAAACATCCGCGAATCAAAACGGGTGAGTGAACTTGCCGTTGGTTCTTACTTTATCCGCGCTCGACACGATTACGGTCAAAACAAAGTCAGCGATTGGAGCCCCACGGTTCCCTTCCGAGTGGAGCCCAAGCTTGAACAGATGCGTTTGAGCGAGCTCCCGGCTCGCAATCGAGTTTTAATTCCGAACAAGCCATATCCGGGGGGTCTGTATCAGGCTTCGGCGGCCAAGGTTCGTGAATTCTTGGCGAAGAAAGGCTTCCTTGGCGACTTCTTCCCGGTGAAACCAGGGGGGTTCGATGAAATCAAAGTGGCCGTCGAAGGTCAGGGTGAAGCGTTAAGCCAAACTCAGCCGCAGTGGCCACAAAAGGTTTTAAGCCCGGGCAGCTACACTTACAAATACCAAGTGAGCAAGTCCGGCTTTCAAACGTCACCCGTCTTTGGCCCGAAGAAATTGGACATCGCGATGGAGCCGCCGCGCGCTTTAGGACCAGTCACTTTCAATGAACCTTTGGAAGATGGTAGCCGCGAGGCCAGCTGGAAGTTCACACCACTCCTGTTTGCACGCTCGTACGATGTCGAAGTGGCGAAGGATCCCTCATTCCGCCGTTCGAAACAAATGAAGATGGAAACTCCCTCTGGGTTAGCTTTGCTAAATCCGGGCGAGTATTATTGGCGCGCTCGTGCCCGCGATGCTCAGGGCCGCATCATCAGTGACTTTTCTATACCGGAAAAATTTGAAGTGCCGGGATTGGTGCCACAAGCTCTTGCGCAAAACGAGCGGAAGCCAGATCGACAGCCTGCCGCCAAGGAAACGTCGGTGTTGAAGTTGGATGGAAAGCCGGCCGAAGCTTGGGTGCGAAATGGCTGGTGGGCATGGGCTGGATCTGGTAGCAATCGCGTGATCACCAAACAAAGTGTCCCTGGCCGGGGAACGGCAGATTCTTTTGGAAATTATTTTGGCTCTAAGTATTTCGAAGCCGGTTACAACGGCTCTACGGGTTGGGGCGGGGTCGTGAGTTACAAATCTACCCCAGGTAAAATCGAGACCGAAAACGCTGTCATCGACGAGACGGCTTACACTTGGTCCACGGTTGGAGTCGAAGGCGTAAGGCGCAATCTTATGCGTATCCCTTACACGAACATCCCCATGGTCGGTGGAATTCGCTTAGGCGTGCAGCAGCACAAAACTCCGTTTGTCTTCTTGGACGCGGACGCTAACTTGAAGTTGAAAGAGAACAAGATGAGCACGGCGTCCTTTGGCTTAGTCTCCGAAGTTCAGCGCCGCAAGTGGACCTATTACTTCCTGATGCGTTATCAATATCCCTTTGCTTCGACCGCCGAGGGCTCAAGCCAATTTGAGATCAAGCCGACCTTCGCCTTCGATGGTTCCATCGGCACCAGCTACAACATTACCCAGCGCTTGAAGGTCGGTCTCTTCTGGTATGGACAATGGCATCAGTATAATTTCGTCTACGGGGATCCCGACGTCACGAACGTCGGCTTTCAGTCGCTCTTTTACACCAATCTAGATCTGCGCATTGGGTTTGAGTTTTAGGTCCATACACTCACACCTTTCGAGCTTCACCAATAATAAATAATTTAAGGGCGCCTAGAAAACGCTATTGTCGGCGGCCAAATCGTACGGCCCTATCATTAGGCATGGAAGGGAAATAGAAAATGCTACCTAAACACAGACAGCCCACGCATCCTGGAGAAATTCTTCTCTATGATTTTCTTGAGCCAATGGGCCGAACGCAGCAGGATTTCGCCAACCACTTGGGATGGACCTATGCCAGAGTTAACGAGATTGTTAACGGTAAGCGTGGCGTATCCAAAGAGGCCGCTCTTTGCTTCGCAGACGCCTTTGGCACTTCGCCGCAGTTTTGGCCCCACCCCCATTAAACCCGGAGAAGCAACGAGAAGAGCCGCATTTCGGCTCACCCTGATTAATATTCACAGAGAACCCAAGATTCAACCTCCCGAACCCTCGTAATCACAGGCCTTTCAGTTGTTCACGCGATCTTAATCGATGGCATGAATTTCGATATAGAAGTTGCGAAACGGAAGCAGGATGCTCCCGGGAGACAACACGGATGTTACGCATTCAACCGGTCATGAAGACCGTATTGACGTTAGTTTTGAGCGCCACGATGGCGCTCCCGACGACGTCAGTTGCCAGAAATGATTCGATCGTTCAGCCGGGCGTCACGGAAGACGTTCCGGTATTTGCGCAAGAATTAGAGATCAATGGGCAGTGGGCCATGGTTTTCGCCATGCCCATCGATGCCGATAAAGAACATGAACTCGTTACTAGTCTGGCCAAATCCCGTCCCGAAAATTCTGTTTTGATGGTCAGTGGACCTGCGGACCCGGCGCTCAAGGCGGCGGCGTCGTCCGGTTACTGGAGATATCTTAAGACTTATTTAGTGGGGCAACCCGATCAAGCGCCCATTACACAGCAGCTCGAATTCAATTTTGGACTCAAAGACAAACTTCTTAGGAAACTGAAAGCGGTCACCAGCGCCGCAAAATCCGACACAGCCGTCGGTCTTTACTTCGGGCTAGTGTACGCGGGGATTCAAGGTGGATTTACCGGATATGCTTCATCTTCGGTGGATGCGGGCTTAGCGGTGTTTAGTATGTTTGCGCTGTGGAATTCCTTCGTGCTTACAAAGCCACAGTATTGGGGCCGGGCCCTTCATTATGGCGGGCGCGGAGCGACCGCGATCGGCGAGCGCGTCGCGAGCCTGGTCGGTGTAGAGCTGAGCGAGCGCGATAAGCGATTGTTTGAAGTGGTGGGGAAATTCGCGGTCTCTTGGGGTGTTACAGTGGCCCAAGCGGGTTTCGTAAAGCAGTGGTCGGGTGATTTTGAAGGTCTCTCCGGCTGGCGCGGAATCGCGGAAGGCTTTGCGGATGCGGGTATGTCGGGCGTTCAGAACAATTACAATATATGGGATGCAGCCGTTCTCAAGAGCAACGCTGAAGGCGGCTACTTCACCGAAAAGCGAACAAAATGGTATTTTCGCTGGCAAATGGTCGTCGGATCAGTGCTTGAAGCTCTCGCCTTTCGCGGAGTTCCTTACGTTGGTTTGTTCTTGACCGCGGTAACGGCAGGCGGGGCGGTCTACTTAGCACTAAATCCCGAAAAACAAGTGATGCTTGGTCGCAAAGCGATGAAGTTCAACGTTTCGTTCCGGTCTGGCGTGGCTTATATCTCGAATCCTGAACAGCATCGCTCCAGCCAGCGAAACTTTGGCCGGCACATCGCTGGTCGGGTCAAACGCGCGGCGCAGGCCTGCTCTGATTTTCTTGTCTCCAGTCCTTCTTCGGCGATTCATTACCACCCTCGCCTTTACACGGACACCCAATGACATTTAAACCTGCGGCTCTCTTTCGAGGAATGTTGACGTCGCTCTTTGTCTCGAGCGGAATCTTGGCTATCGCCAACGTTGACAGCATGCTGATGGATCAAGGCCAAAGCCAAGAATTAACGCGCGAGAAAGTGCGCTTGGCAAAAGACCGCTTTCGTCAGCGTCTCGAAGCCGTGAGTGACCAAGCGGAAAAGAAACCAAGCAAGCCGCGCGGTTTGGTGAACATGTTGCGCGATTCCTTAGCGCAGGACGAATTTCACGAAGAGCTTCCGTTCGCGAATCTTTCGACACTTGATCCGCTCACCCGGCTATTTGAAAATGGTGTGGCGCATTTTGAGCGTACTGTTTTTCGTAGCCCCGATTACCAAGGGGAGAGTGGCTACGATCTTGTTCAATACGACATTGAGCACCCCGACGGGACCCACTCAGCCATCTTGGCTTACTTGGATCGACCGCAGTTGACCGTCTCGCGCAACGTGGGAACGGCGGACCCGCGCATCCCCGTAGTTATGATTTTAGAAGCTCAAGGACTAGAGTCCACCTACTCACTTTACCGCTCAGGAAACTTGATCGAGCAGTCCCAAATCCCGACCTCAGATGTGTCGGCTTTGGTTGCTCAGCGGATCTCTTTGAGTATCCCTTTTATGTCCGTTTCCCGCTAAGCTCGGGAACACCACAAATTGACCTGACGTTTAAGTTTTCAGGCGTGAAAGCTTTACAGGTGTGTCCGAATAGAAGCGCTTTCCAAAGTAAAAGTAATCACTCCATTTAAGCCCTTGACGGCCAAATTCGGGACGTTGCATAAGTGGTGACGTAATACGACATTTTTTTGTTTTTGATTTGGTTACGGTTAAGACAAACTTAAATCCTACAAAGGGGACTGCCTACATGATCAAGCTACTGCTTTCTGCCATTGCGCTAAGCCTTTCGTTTTCGGCTTACGCTCAAGAACAAACCTCGACGACCGAGGGCGAAACAAAGATGAAAATCGAAGACGCCGCCGGCAAGAAGAACACCGTCGACGGTGATATCGATCAAGAAATCACTAATAAAAAATTGCGTGCTGAATCCGGCTCGAAATCCAAGGTCTCTTTGAGCTTGAACGTCAACTACACCGGCGGCGGTTTGGCCAAGCCCCTCGACGAAAAACGTCCTGATCTTTATGGTCGTCCGGGCACTCAGACGGTTTCCAGCATGACCGTTGGTCCCAATCTTCGTTATCGTTGGACAAAGAATGATTCGATCACTTTCGGAACCAGCTTCGGTATGAACTCGCCGCTCCAGGGCGACATCGATGCCGGCGGCCGCAAGAACCAGTATCGCGTCGATGATCCCTCCCT
>JBEIHA010000164.1:0-7164 GCA_040381635.1 Pseudobdellovibrionaceae bacterium | reverse complement strand
GCGGGTTTCACTCTGGCCAACTGCTTTTTCATTTGCTGCCACCGAGGTTCCGGCAAAACCGGTCCGCGCAAACGCTTGTACATCGGCAGCCACCACTCGAGGCCCGCGGAATGGGTCATTAAACCAAACGGCGTGGTCGAATGGCGCTTCCACCAAGGCAAAACCGCGCTCAACGATTCATCCAGCTGCTGAGGAAATTCAGAGAAATGAATCATCGCCCGCGAGGCGGTGAACAAAATTTTAGTAAGCGAAGCCAAATCGTAGTACGGATAAGTCTTACCCGCCCGCAACAAACCCACGCGGCGACCGCGGCGATGCACGTCGATCACTAGGCCGGGTGTGATTTCGTCAAGCGGCACGCCGCAAACGCCCTCAATCGAAGAAATTTTGCGTGCGAGTTTTTTTTCGAAAGCATTCATGCGGGAGCGATTCCCGACTTCACCAGCAAATGCGGCGCGCGGCCCAATGTCAAAATCGCCGGCGTATTGAAAGGCAAAGTGTACTGCTTATCCGGATTGTGGCCCACCGGAAGACCGCGCAAAACCGGAACCTTGAGACTCGCGGCAAAACGCGGAAGCACGTCCTGCCATAAACCACGACGATCTTTGGGATCTGACAACTGAAAATAGCCAAAGATCACGGCGCGAACATTCTTCAAAGCTCCCGCCTGCGCCAACTGTGACAGCATCCGGTCGACCCGGTGCGGACGCTCGCCCGTGTCTTCTAAAAACAGAATATGACGACCCCCGCGCAAAGCTGCCGGAGTGCCCAAACCCGATTGCAGAACAGCCAAGTTTCCACCCACCACCGGCGCGCGCACCGCACCGGAAAGCCGGGCGGCAGCGTTCATAGCTACAAGCTTCGAAAACTCGGTCACCGCGACTTCGCCAAAAAGCATTCCAAACAATTGCCGGTGTTCACCAGACGACATGGCTTCGCGACCGAAACGATCGAGCAACGGACCGTGCAAAGTCGGCCAACCCCACTTTTGATTGAAGTGCGCATGCAAAGTCGTGATGTCACTGTAGCCCAAGAAAATCTTAGCGCGCTTAGGCTTTCGCCACTTCACTATGTCGGGCATCAAGCGCAAGGCACCATAGCCGCCACGCACGCACCAAATCAGGGACGAGTCCGGGGCATAGATCGCCTGACGTAGCTGCTCTAAACGCCGTTCGTCGGTATTTGCAAAAAGTAGACTCTTCGCAAAAATTTGCGACGGTACCCGCGGCCGTAAACCCATTTCCTTGAGCAATCTCACGGCGGACTTCAGTTCAAGGGTGGTGCAACGACTGGCCGGAGCGACGATGTCGACGATGTCGCCTTGGCGCACAGGTTCCAGCAGCACAATTCCCCCTTAGGCTTAAAATCTCCAATAGAATAAAGTGCTTTCGTGTTGTTGCCAAGGCCGCCGACTGTTAACTTCGGTCCAGGGTTATTCAAGGAGTAGGACCATGGACAAAATCATCTGCGTTGGCAAAAACTATCTCAAACACGCTCTCGAACTTGGCGATGCGGTTCCCGACTCTCCCACATATTTTTTCAAACCACCAAGCGTGATTCACGTCGTGACCAAGGGTAGTAAAATCGTAGACTTGCCCGCAAGAGGCGAAGCTCATCACGAAATCGAACTCGTCTTTCGCATCCAAAACGAAAATGGAAAATTGCGCTTAAGTCATTACACGCTTGGACTGGACCTCACTTTGAGATCGCTACAAGCCGACTTAAAGAAAGCTGGCCAACCCTGGGAAAAGGCTAAGGTCTTTAAAAATTCTTGTATCCTCGGCGATTGGCGCGAATGCACTTCGCTGGACGAAGTTCTCGATAT
Organism: Pseudobdellovibrionaceae bacterium; assembly: GCA_040381635.1. GTDB lineage: Bacteria > Bdellovibrionota > Bdellovibrionia > Bdellovibrionales > UBA1609 > JALHOQ01. The sequence continues at coordinate 5,339 of JBEIHA010000164.1, read as the reverse complement.
GCCCTTTCAGCTTTCGGTGAACGGAAAATTACGTCAAAAGGCGATGGGGCTGGATATGCGTTGGAAGCCCGACGATGTTCTTGAGGATTTGCCAAAATGGTTTGAAGTTTGCGATGGGGATCTTCTTTTTACCGGCACGCCCGAAGGTGTTGGCCCACTTCTTAAAGGGGATACGGTCGAGGTTGTTGGCGGCAATATCGAATACAGTTTCAAATGCGGAATTGAGGGCCATGCCTGAAACCAAAACCAAAAGAATTGTCGTGGTCGGGGGCGGATTCGGAGGACTCAACTGTGCCCGCAAATTAGCGGATCATGAGGATTTCGACATTTTAGTCTTGGATCGTCGCAACCATCATTTGTTTCAGCCTTTATTGTACCAGGTGGCGATGGCGGGGCTTAGTCCCGCCGATATCGCAACCCCCATTCGCAGTGTTTTTAGCAAATCGCCCAATGTTCGTGTGCTGATGACCGAGGTGCAAACCATCGACATGCCTTCGCGAAAGATTACCACCACGACGGGTGATTTCCCTTATGACTATCTGGTTCTGGCCTGCGGCAGTGAACACAGCTACTTCGGTAACGATCAATGGGAAGCGTTCGCGCCCGGCCTAAAAACTGTCGAGCAGGCGACCGAAATTCGTCGTCGCGTGCTGTCCGCATTTGAACAAGCCGAAGCACAAAGGGACACCGAAAAACTAAGGCAGTGGTTAACCTTCGTCGTCATCGGTGGTGGCCCGACCGGAGTCGAACTTGCCGGCGCTTTAGGCGAAATCACGCGCTTCACGCTTTCTAATGATTTCAGAAACATCGATCCGTCGAACGCGCGAGTGATTCTGGTTGAAGCGGGCCCTCGCACACTCGCTACCTTTCACGAAGATTTGAGCAAGCGAGCCAAACGCGATTTAGAAGATCTGGGCGTACAGGTTTGGACCAACTGCCGCGTTTCCGATGTGAATGCTGAAGGGGTCAAGATCGGTCCCGAATGGATCCATGCGAAAACGGTCATCTGGGCCGCGGGCGTAAAGCCGTCCCCGCTCAATACCCAATTGGCGACACCGATCGACCGGCAGGGGCGCGTGCACGTCGGGGCCGATTGTTCTTTGCTGAATGACAATCATGTTTTTGTGATCGGTGACCAAGCCCATTTCGACGAAGGCGGCCAGCCTCTTCCGGGACTCGCACCCGTGGCCCTTCAACAAGGTCATTTCGTCGCACGCCAAATCGCGCGCGATCAAAAAAGCAAAGACCGCGAAGTGTTTCGCTACAATGACAAGGGCGCGATGGCCACCATCGGACGAAGGCGCGCGGTGGTCGAAATCGGAAAGCTTCATTTCGGCGGAATCTTGGCGTGGTACATGTGGCTACTGATTCACATTTACTTTTTGATCGGCTTCAAAAACCGCGTCTTTGTTCTGTGGCAATGGTTTTATTCCTACGTCACCTATAAGCGTGGAGCGCGCTTGATCACCGAACGCGACTGGCACTCGAAGTCCTCCGTCTAAGCTTTATCCTCGGTAAGCCGAATTTGCGCCTCGTCTCATTCTGAGACATCCGAAAAGGATTTAATCGCTCCCCGCCCGGTTCGCGCCTTGCAAATCTCTTTAGTCAGATCGCCAACAAAAGATCACCTTTGGAGAGTTTATGAAGTCGTTTCTGTTCATAGCCCTACTGATGACCGGAGCAAATTCTTGGGCCGCCTTATCCGAATTCGCCCACAGTTCAAGCCGTCCGTTGAATGAAAGCCGGACTCAATTTAAGCCGATCCCCTTCGACGGGATCTACCGATTTCGTAGCGACGCGGTCGTGAAACCTAAAGTGGAATACATCAACGGACTTAAAGTCATAGACCCCGATCAGCCCTCCATCTCGCTTAACCGCAACGAACCCGTGGCCGTACGCATGCTACGCTCGGGCGACTTTGAAATCAGCCTTCTTCTTCCCGATGATGAGCGCGGGACTATTCCTGAGCGTATCGTGGTTTCGGCCGAGGAATTTGCGAAACTCGACTTAGACTATAAAACTCAAGGAAATGCCGTCGATCTCAAACGCTACTTCAGCAACGAAGAAGAAGTGCAGGTTGCGAGGCGCGGCGGCGGTGCCCGCGGAAGTGTACGCCGGCATAAACGCTTTTCGGATGGCACCGGTTACTATGGATGCCTGGGATGGGTTTGTAACTCGCTAGGTGGATGTTCAGGAAAAATCGGCGGCGGCAAGGGTATGACCAACTATTTACGCAGACAAGGCTGGCGCCCGGTAAGTTGCAGCAATCCCCCTATCGGAGCCGTGGCTTCGTGGACCGGTGGCGGCCGCGGTTCCGGTCACACGGGCCGCTGGAATGGCAGCGGCTGGTGTTATGACTTAGGTTGCGCCGATCCGGGCTCTAAGTTTCGCCTCAAAGATTGCGTTGCAAAATGATAACATCACCCCTGACTTCATAAAACGCAGGCAATCTGTCAGCGCATTAGTTCTACTTCTTTTATTTATTTATCATATCTGTCTATAAATAAACTATATTTGTCTTGACGCAGTCCGATTTACTTTCTGTATAGAATCTGAGACAGTTCCCTCCCAAAACAACAACAACCACGGGTCTGCTCTACCGCAGACCTCTATGATCTTTACCGGAGGTAACTGATGCTGGATCTCTCTACACTTTTTCTTGGCCTTATTTTCACTAGCGGCGCCTACGCGACTGCTCCTGCCACAAGCGGTTCCGAAACGGCGCCACAGATTTCCGAATTTACATTAAAGTCCGCCAACGAAAACAACGGACTTTACCGTTTCACCCTTCCGACCGAACTATTGCCGAAAGCCGAGTACATCAATGCTCAAAAAATCGTCGCACCTGAAAGAGAAACCGTGGGTTTCGAAGCCAACGAGCCCGTGGCCGTAGAATTCATCGAAGACGGCGATGTCCTCATTCATATTTTACTACCGCCAGAAGAGATTGGATTAATCCCTGAAGCTATCGTCATTTCCGGCGCAGAATTTGATGCCTCGGGATTGCGTCTGTTTGCCAACGGCGGCTTCAAGGATTTGGCCAAGAAATATTCGGGTGACCTCGAAGTAAAGGTTGCAGGTCGCGGATTCAATCGCCATGGACGCGCCCACTATCGCAACGCCGCCGGGGGAAGCTATTATGGTTGCGTCGCTTGGGTTTGCCGCGCCATCGGTGGCTGCAGCGGCACCACGGGGAACGGCCGTGGAATGACCAATTATTTACGCAATCGCGGGTGGCAGTCGGTCTCATGCTCAAACCCGCCGGTCGGCGCGGTCGCTTCGTGGACCGGGGGATCCCATGGCCTCGGCCACACCGGCAAATGGAATGGCAGCGGCTGGTGCTATGACTTGGGCTGCGGCGATCCTGGTCGCAAGTATCGCATGAAGGATTGCGTCGCTCGCTAAACTTAGGACGAAGGCTCGTCCTCAATTTTCGTAGGATAGTTCCCGTCGAAACACGCGGCGCAAAACTCGGTTTTGCTGCCGCGGACCGCTTCCATCATCCCTTCGACCGATAAATAAGCGAGTGAGTCGGCATCGATGAACTCAGCGATTTGGTCAAGAGAATTTTGGGCGGCGATCAATTGCGATTTTCCAGGAGTATCGACACCGTAATAACAAGGGCCCGTGGTCGGCGGCGAAGCGATCCGGAAGTGGACTTCCTTAGCGCCGGCCGCACGCACCAAGCGAATGATTTTTTGCGAAGTCGTCCCGCGAACAATCGAATCGTCGATCACGATCACGCGTTTTCCTTTGAGCAATTCACTTTGCGCATTCAATTTGATCTTCACACCGAAGCTGCGAATCGATTGTGAAGGCTGAATAAAAGTTCGGCCGATATAATGATTGCGGATAATTCCAAGCTCGAACGGAATTCCGCTTTCGCGAGCGTAACCGATGGCTGCCGGCGTTCCACTGTCGGGGACGGGAATCACGATGTCGGCGTCGACTTTGTTTTCACGCGCAAGCGCTTCACCCATTCTTTTTCTTGAGTCATAAACGCTTAGGCCAAAAACCTGGCTATCAGGTCTAGCGAAATACACATGTTCGAATACGCATTTAGCGAGCCTAGGAACCTTCACTGGAATGCGATCTTTGTGTTCGCCTTCATGGTCGAACCACACGATCTCGCCCGGTTCAATTTCGCGCACCAACTTCGCGCCGATCAAATCAAATGCGCAGGTTTCGCTGGCGACAACCCAAGAAAAACTTCCGTCGCCGATGGGTCGTTTGCCCAAAACCAACGGCCTAAATCCATAAGGGTCGCGCGCCGCAACCAATCGGTCGTTGGTCATCAACACCATCGAATACGCGCCCACGATTTTCGGTAAAGATTCTTTCAAGCAGGTCACGATGTCGCGCGATTTATGGCGCGCCAACATGTGCAGCAAACATTCAGTGTCATTGGTGCCTTGAAAAATCGCGCCGGATTCTTTCAGCTCTTCACGAAGTTCATTGGCGTTGACGAAATTGCCGTTATGCGCGAGCGCCACCGGGCCGTTCAATAAATGGGCATTCAACGGCTGAATATTGAATTGCAGCGATGCGCCCGTCGTCGAATAACGATTGTGCCCGATCGCGGCTTTCCCACTCAGGCGCATGAGGTCCGCTTCTTTGAACACATCACCCACTAAGCCCATGCCCCGGTGAACAATGTGCTGAGCCTCGTTCAACGAAACAATGCCCGAGGACTCTTGCCCCCTATGCTGTTGCGCATATAATCCTAAATAGGTCATCCGGCTGGCTTCGGGATCGCCCCAAGCGCCGAAGACCGCACATTCTTCACGCCAACTGTGCAAAGTGATTACCCCAGCCTTTGTTGTACGCGGATTTTAAGCCGCGAAGATTTTTAGATTCACCATCGATCACTAAATCGGAATCGTGGACCATGCCCAATTCCCAAACCATGGCGCCGACTCTCTTGGCAGTCTCGTTTAGAATGCTTTCCAGATTCCTGGGACCAACGACCACAACTTCGTACATGTGCTCGTCGCTCCAAGGAGCCGCCGTCGTCGCCCATTCGCCTTTTCTGACATTCGCGCCCAAATTTTCGCCGCACATCTTGAAAAGAGCATACCCTAAACCGAACTTGCCGACCACGCGCGTCCCGTGAACATCTGGATTATTTCCCAGTGTGCGCACTTCCTCGATAAACTTAGCTAAGGAGTCCGCATCTAGGTCGCCGGTGTAGGTCGATTTCCGACCGAGCTGATCACCGGCAAAGCTAACGCCCTTCAAACGTAAAAGAAAAATGGAGTCCCCTTTAGTCGTGAATTCAGACCGCGGAATATGGCCGACATTCTCACGCAGTCCGACCAATCCGGTCGCGGGTGTGGAGG
>JBEIHA010000163.1:0-7212 GCA_040381635.1 Pseudobdellovibrionaceae bacterium | reverse complement strand
CACGTTTGATTTATGGCTCAAGAATTTCGATGGCGGTCGGGGTGATTACGGCCTTCGTCTCATTGATCATTGGTACGGCTTACGGCGCGGTGGCCGGTTGGTTCGGCGGCTGGGTGGATTCTGTCTGTATGCGTGTGATTGACATTCTGGACTCAATTCCTTCGATCATATTGCTGATCTTGGTGAAACTAATTTTTGAATCCGCCGACATTATCGAAAATCCTGAATTGAAAGCGCTGACTGGTATGTTGCTGGCGTTGTCTTTGGTCAGTTGGGTGTCTTTGGCACGGGTGGTGCGAGGACAAGTTCTTCAGGTCAAACAAATGTCTTACGTCGAAGCCGCACGTTCGATGGGGGCGTCTCAATTCCGAATGGTCGCTCAGCATATCCTGCCTAATATTTTAGGGCCGGTCATCGTGCTGCTGACCTTTCAAATTCCCTCCAATATTTTGAGCGAAAGTTTCTTGAGCTTTTTGGGGCTTGGCCTTCAACCGCCGTATTCCAGCTGGGGAGTTCTGGCGAACGACGGTTGGCGTTCGATGTCTTCCTATCCTCATTTGATGATCACGCCCGGTGTTGCGATTTTCGTCGCTATGCTCGCCTTTAATTTCCTGGGGGACGGCCTGCGCGACGCCTTTGATCCGCAAATGCGCGGCCGCGCTTAGTTAAGGATTCAAAAGTATGGCACGCAATTGTTCCCGGAAGAGCGATTGTTGAATCCATGCCGGTAGATCCGTAACGATTTCGCGGGCCGCAGCAACTGCGGCCGGTACTTGAAGGATACCCCCTACATGTTTAGTCGCCATAGTTTCTAGACGAGTGCGCACCAGTATTTCACGAGCCTGATCCGGCGTGATCATCGGATTGATTTCTTTCATCAGCGCAACGGTGGCGGCCACTTGCGGAGTGGCTCCGCTTGTTCCTCCAAAATCGGCGAAAGCGCCGTTTGGACCTGCGAGAGTGTGCAGACGTTCTCCGTAAGCGGAGACCGTGATTCGTTCGCCAAAATTGCTCCAGTCGGGGACCGAATTGTCGGCTTTGAGTGCGCCGACGATGATAGAACCGGTGTTGTCGTTTTTTTCTTCGATCAATTCTGCGCTATAGTTTCCGCCGGCGCTAACGACAATCAATCCTGACGCCATGGCCAGGCGTACGGCATCACGGGTACCAACGAAAGTTTCGGACGAGCCGTTACTGGTTTGATTCTCTAAAACAATAATTCCTACATTAGGCGTCGCCACCGCTTTCAAAATGCAAGCGGCCGTGGCCTCTTCTTTATCCAGATCATCGCTTCCGTCGTAGTTGTAGTTTTGGAGCGGTACAATCTTCGAATTGTAGGCGATTCCGCTAGTGCCCAAGCCATCGAGAACTCCCGCAAGGATAGCGGAAACTGAAGTGCCATGGGTCGCATAGGGACCATCATCTACGACATTCGGTTCTTCTTTGTCGCTTAAATCCGCTTTAAATTCGACCAACATATTGGCGCGCAGGTCCGCTTCGTCATGGTAAAAACCCGCGTCGCAATCGGCCACCGTTACACCTAGTCCGGTCGCCATGGTCCATGCCTGACGGACTCCTAATTTTTCAATCCACCATTGCGAAGCGAGTTCTGGGTCACCCACTTTTTGCGATGGCTTTTCCGGATTTACGGGCGGTGGAACGTTGGGCAGAATTCGGCCTGAGAATCCAGGCATTGAACTGAAATCTTGATTCAAATAGTGATCCACAAAATAGACGTCGCCCAATTGAACCTGGCCAACGGTCAAAGCTTCAATGCGCGCTAATTGCTTTTCGGTTAAGCCAAAGCTCATTTTCCGCATCTGCCCACTCATGTTCAGGATGTTGACCGGTGCACCCTTGAAAACTGAGCGAACTTGATCTGGCGATTGCGCCTGGCCTTGCGCCAGCGGCAGACAAATGGCGACCATTAAGACGAGCCAACGGATCATAAAGTTTCCCCCCCGGAAGATTGAACCAATAGTTTACTCATTAAATCGGAACAACATATTTCGATTTACACGTTAAATCGGAACAACATATTTCGATTTACACGTTAAATCGGAACAACATTATATCGCCGTCGCTTACGACATACTCTTTACCTTCCGAGCGATACTTGCCCGCCTCTTTGACCGCGGATTCAGACTTGAAATTCAGTAGATCGTCGTAATGATAGGTTTCGGCGCGAATAAAGCCGCGCTCGAAATCCGTATGGATCACGCCCGCAGCACCGGGGGCCTTCGTGCCCTTGCGGATGGTCCAAGCTCGCACTTCTTTTTCGCCGGCGGTGAAGTATGTGATCAAGTTCAGCAACGAGTAAGCTTCGCGGATTAGGCGATTCAATCCCGGCTCTTTGATGCCCATGGAAGCGAGGAATTCCCCTCGCTCCGAAGGTTCTAGCTGCGAGATCTCGGCTTCCATCTGAGAGCAAATTTGTAAGCTCAAATTATTCTCAGCTTTAGCTTTCGCGGCAACCAGATCGGCCATGGCACTTTTGCCCGATAAGAACTCATCTTCCGACACATTGCATACGTAAAGCGTGGGTTTAGCCGTCAGCAAATGCATCTCGTACATAATCTGCTTTTCTTCTTCGAGCACTTCGACCACTCGAGCCGGTTTGCCCTCTTTCAAAGCGTCGAATAATTTCTTGGTGATGTTGAATTCATTTTTGAGCTTCGGATCTTTCGCCGCCAGCTTTTCGATTTTCTTGTAACGTTTCTCGATCGTGTCCAAATCGGCCAGCATCAATTCGGTATTGATCACGTCGATGTCGCGCAGCGGATCCACGTTACCGCTGACGTGAACCACGTTTTCGTCAACAAAGCAGCGCACGACGGGCACTATGGCATCGGTCTCGCGGATGTTCATAAGAAACTTATTGCCCAAGCCCTCGCCTTGCGAGGCGCCTTTGACGATTCCCGCAATATCGACAAACTCGATCACCGTGGGCACTTGGTTTTGCGGTTTTACGAAGCGCGAAATTTCGGTCAATCGATCGTCGGGAACGGTGACAATGCCCACGTTGGGATCAATCGTGCAGAAGGGGTAATTGGCGGCTTCGGCCTTGCTTGAGGTAAGTGCGTTGAAGAGCGTTGATTTTCCAACGTTCGGCAGTCCGACGATTCCAGCTTTTAGTCCCATAAAGGATTCCCTTCGAAAAGGCGCTTAGGCGCTTGAAAAACTATTTATTAAATTCCGTGCTCGCGGCCGAAATGCCTTTGCTGCACCAAACTTCCGCGCCCTTGATGGCCTGATTCAAGAAATCGGGCATCTTGGTCGTCTCATCTTTCGAGAAGTTGTTCAAAACCCATTCGTGGATTTCCATAACCACTTTGCGTTTTTCGCCACCCGCGAGGCCGATGTCCGTTTCGCCTGCGAACACGGGCGGACGTCCGACTCCAAGTCGCAAACGGCCATAATCGTCGCTTCCCAACATTTGATGGATGTTGCGAATTCCGTTATGCCCGCCGTGGCCCCGTTTGCGCTGAAACTTCATTTGGGCGAACGGAACATCGACTTCGTCATGGACGACCAATAGATCATCGACACTGAGATTATAGAAACTTAAGAGAGGTTGCACGGATTCGCCAGAAAGATTCATAAAAGTTTGCGGTTTGCATACGATGACTTGTTCCGAACCGATTTTGATCTTCTGGGTCTCGGCCTTGAATTCGTTCTTGTAGGAGCGTGAACCCGCAAAAGCTTCAACCAGTGCATCGATAAAGAGAAAACCGATGTTGTGACGGGTGAGCTGATATTTTGCCCCAGGATTGCCGAGGCCGACGATGAGTTTCATCCCAATCCTTCAAATAAGAAGAGCCGGGGGACCGGCTGGTTGCAAACGGCCCATCCTTCCAAATCCTTTTCGCAGTGTAGCTACGAAAAGGAACCAGGTACCTTTTATTTCTTGGCCGGTGCGGCTGCAGCGGGAGCTGCGCCCGGAGCGGCCGCAGCGCCAGCAGCGGGAGCGGCACCAGGTGCGGCGGCGGCTGCGGGATCCACGACAGCGGCTACCACAACTTCTTCTTTAACTTCCGCGCAAGTGACGATGGTTTCGTCGGTGCTGGTGATCACTTTGACACCCGCAGGGAAAGCGATATCCGAGACGTGCTTGGATTCGTTCAAGCCTAAATCGCTAACGTCCAACGTGAAAAATTCAGGAATTTCCAAGGGAAGAGTTTCGATTTCAACGTCACGGCGAACCATGCTGACCAAGCCGCCTTCGGCAGTTCCGGCCGCTTTGCCCGTAATGCGCACTTCTACGTTGACGCGGACTTTTTGAGTCATATCCGGAGCGAAGAAATCCAAATGGATGGGCCGACGGGTGACGGGGTGAATGTCGTGGCTTTTGCGCAGGACTTTCAAACCGTTGATCGAGGTGTCCGAAGATTCCAAAGTGATCACGCGGTTCTCAAAGCCGCGCGAAGAGAACTTCACGGCGTCATTGACGGGGATCGAAATGGTCAGTGGCTTGGTCTTGGGACCGTAAACAACGGCGGGTACGGCGCGATGAGTGCGCAATCCACGAGCCGTGCTCTTTCCGGGTTCGCGAGTGCTTGCGGCAACGGTGAGGATTTGTGTAGTCGACATTTGGAACTCCTAATTTAGTTATCGAGTCAGTTATCAAATAAGGCACTGACCGAATCGAACGTATAAATTCTGCGTATCGCTTCGGCCACCACCGGGGCCACCGAAATCACGTGGAATTTCGGTGAATTCTTGGCCGCCTCTTTCAACGGGATCGTATCTGTGACCCACACTTTTTCCACGCCACATTCTTGAAGGCGGGTCAAAGCGGGGCCCGAAAGAACCGGGTGAGTCGCTACAGCGAACACCTTTTTTGCACCATTATTCAGCAAGCTGTCAACAGCCTGGCAAAGGGTCCCAGCGGTATCGATCATATCGTCCAAGATAATGGCAACTTTACCCTTCACGTCCCCGATCAAATGAAGTGCTTTGGCTTCATTGGGGCCCGAACGGCGTTTATCGATGATGGCGATCGAGGCCTCGATGCGCTTGGCGAAGGCCCGGGCGCGTTCGACCCCCCCGGCGTCGGGGCTGACCACGGCAAATTGTTCGCCGAAGCCCATCTGATCGCGCCAAGCGCGCGCGAGCGTGGGGATTGCGAAAAGGTGGTCCACGGGTCCATTAAAGAAACCTTGGATCTGGGAGGCATGCAAATCGACGACGACCATGCGGTCCGCCCCCGCGGTTTTCAACAGATCCGCGACACACTTGGCGGAGATCGGGGCACGGGGGGCGACCTTGCGGTCCTGCCGCGCATAGCCGTAGTAGGGCATAACCAAGGTGACTTCGTTCGCTGAGGCGCGCTTGAGCGCATCCAACATCATAAACGATTCCATGTAATTTTCGTTCACCGGCGGGTTCGTGCTTTGGATCAAGAAGACATTGCAGCCGCGCACACTTTCGTGAATCTCAACCTGAATTTCCCCATCGGCGAAGCGGCCGATGTCGCAATGTCCGAGCTCTACGCCGGCGGCCTGGGCCACTTTACGTGCGAAGTCGACGTTCGAATTGCCCGAGAAAATCTTCATTCTTGTCATGGTGCGCCTCGGTGAGAGTCAGGTTCTATCAGCCGCATGAGTTCGCGGATAGCTTTGGCCCGGTGTGAGATCTGATTTTTAACAGCAATCCCCAATTCTGAAAAAGTTTGCTCTTTGCCCTCGGGAATAAAGACAGGATCGTAACCGAAGCCGCCCTTTCCACGAGAGGTTGTAGATATCGTCCCATTCACCGTACCCTCGACGACATGTTCGCCACCTTGTGGATCGTAGGCGACTAAGACGCAGCGGAACTGTGCCTTGCGGTTGGCTGGTGATCGGATTTGAAGCATTTTGAGCAATTTGGCCACGTTCTCGCCATCTGAGGCTTTGTCGCCCGCGTAGCGCGCGGAGTGAATTCCGGGCAGCCCGCCCAATCCTTCGACCTCCAGGCCACTGTCGTCAGCGACCACCCAAGTGCCGGGCTTTAAAGCTTTCAAAGTTTTCGCCTTGATGCGCGCGTTTTCGACGAAGGTCTTTCCGGTTTCCGGAGGCGCGTAATAATTGGCCAATTCACCCACCGAATGGATGTCGACCTGGCTCCCGATCAGATTGCGGAACTCGTTGAGTTTGCCCTGATTGGTAGTCGATATCCAAAGCGCATTCATAACGGATAGTATTTCCCGATGATCTCGGACTGCTTGGCGAAAAGCTCTTTGCAGCCGAGCATCGCACTCACCGTCATTTGATCCATTTGTGCCTTCGTGAACGTCTGTCCTTCGGCCGTACCTTGGACTTCGACGAATTCTTCTTTTGAGGTCAGAACGAAATTCATATCCGTGCCGCAGGCCGAATCTTCCTCGTAGTTCAAATCGAGGAGCAAGCTATCGTTCAGCAAACCCACGCTAACAGCCGCGACATAATTTTTCAGTGGTAGTTTTGGGAACGCGCCTTGATTCTTTAAAAAATTCAGCGCCATTGCCAAAGCGACAAAACCGCCGGTGATGGCTGCGGTCCTGGTGCCGCCATCGGCCTGAATCACGTCGCAATCAATTTGAATTTGGCGTTCGCCCAAACCTTTGAGATCGACGGCCGCGCGCAGCGAACGTCCGATCAAGCGCGAGATTTCTTGCGTGCGCCCGCTGTTCATTGCTTTGTCGCGCGAAATGCGCGAATGAGTCGAGCGTGGGAGCATTCCATATTCGGCGGACACCCAACCTTGGCCCGTGCCTTGAAGCCACTTGGGAACCATCGAGTCTACGCTGGCCGTGCACAAAACCCGCGTGTGGCCCATGTCGATCTGCACGCTGCCTTCGGCATGGCGGCTGACTTCCGGCGTGATTTTTACCGGACGCAATTCATTTAATTTTCGATTGTCTAAACGCATGTCCCGGTTCTACGGGCGGGGTGTGCTTTTGTCTATTATTCTTTCACGGATTCTTTGTAAGCCTTGAGGCCGCGGTAGATGTCTTCGGCCATTCTTTGTTTGCTCGCTTCTTCATTGAGCTCGGCGAGGTCCGAGGCATTAGTGATAAAGCCCAACTCAATGAGCGAGCTCGGGACGGTCATTTGGCTTAAGACGTAAAACGGAGCTTGGCGGATGCTATTGGTTTTGCTTTTCCGGCTGCCGCGCCATTTGAGTTTCAGCGATTTGCTCAATTGCGAGCTGCGCAGCACGCGGTCTCCATCGAGGAGATCGCCAACGATCGCT
>JBEIHA010000162.1:0-7233 GCA_040381635.1 Pseudobdellovibrionaceae bacterium | reverse complement strand
TTCGGCCCGAGTCAGCTGCGCCAAACTTTGCAATGGGTCATCCCATTTGGCCAACAGACGTCGACGAACTTTTTCCGCGCCACCGAAGGCCTGGAAGAGATCTTCATCCTCCTCGACTTGTTGCTCGGCGATTTTTCGGGCGGCGCGCTTAGCTTTGCCAGAGAAATCGTCGCCGTCGCGAAGATGCCCTCGATAGATCACACCGTATTGCGATTCGAAATCGTAAGTAGGTTGTCTCGCCGCCATATTTAATTTTACTGGGAAAAATTCATCGCTGTGAAGGGACCTGGTCCTTAGGCTTGCATTTCGGGGGTTGCGAGACGGTGAACAAAAGCGTTTACGCTCTCAAAAAAGACGTTTAGCCTTTGGTTGTGCGCCTTTACCTAATTTTATTCTTCTTCGCTCAATTTTCTTCGGCCACCGAGTTAACGGTCAGCGAAGGTGATCGTGAGCTTGTGCGCGCGAAGATAAAGTGGTCTTTTGCCGACGTCGATGCGGATGCTACGGCTTTGGTGGCGCGGGCCGTGATTCCCTTAGCGGCCGGGGAAAAACCCGTGAAGGTTACAGGAGACGGGGTTTTCTGGAAGCCCACCTGGGTCAAGCCTGGAAAAATGATGATCGGACTAGGCGCGCTCAACTCAAAGATCGAAGTGACTATGGCGGACGGCGCCAAAAGGGAATGGACCGCGCGTTTGGTCTTTAAAGATTCGCCGATTGTGGAAGAGGGCTGCAAGGCGGTGGGCTTAAAGGTGAAACCGGTCAAAGAACGAAAGCGGCCCTGGTTTTTAGGCGTGCGCTGCGTGAAGAAAGCGAAACGGGTCATTTTACAGATGTCCGTCCCGCAAGAAGTTGAATGGGACACCACTTCGATTTTCGAAGTGAACGGGAAAGGTGAGCGCTGGAAGGTGTTCGAACTTTCTTCGGCGAACTTGGTCGGAGAAAAAAACACCGTCGGTGAGTTCACTTTCCGAAGCGGAAACGAAACTTTCACTTACGCTTTGGTGCAAGCACAGTCCAGCGGCAAGGAGGCAGTTGAGGTCAAACCACCGGAAAAGGCGTTTTTGAAACTGCGGCTGGGTGGGGGATTGGCGCAATTGAATTCACAAACTCCGGCCCTTTCGGGAAGCGGCATCGGTCCACTCTTCGCGGCGGATCTTTACACGTTACCCCTCTTCGCCAATGTTCGCTCGATTGCCGAAATGAAATTTGTCGCGCCCTTAACTGGCCATCAGTACTACGAGTATTCGATCGGTATGGGACCGGCCTTCGCGTTCGGACCCGAGGGGTTTTTGCTGGTCGCGGGTGAATACTTAGGCTTGGGCCAAGATCAGGACGTAGGCAACAAAACGATTTCACTACGACACAATCAGTTGGGCTTAGCCCTATTAGGGCGCTTCGGCGGCCCGGACTCTTTCTGGGGTTTGACCGCTCGCTACAGCGGCTTAGGTGGTGATTCGACCCACTTGGCTTTCGGTGGCGACTACGAGTCACGAATCAAGGGCAAAAATACCTTCTGGGGAGTTTCGCTGCGCTATCAAATGCAGTCGGCAAAGGGCGCGACGGGCGATTCAACCTTTGGACAAATGATTCTGGCCGGCACCTATCGCCTTTAACTTATTTTGGTTCGATGCAAGTGGGGTAAATATAAACCCCGCCACCAGACCACAAGCCTTTATAGCCATTGCAGGTTATCAAGGCCTTGTGATTCGAACACTTGTCGCCTACCGCCACCGTCGAGCGTGAGAACGCCACGATCTGCGTATTGTGCGTCACCAAGCCTGACTTCCACGGTAAGCCGCAAACGGAATTGGGGGCACCGCCGCCTTCACCGACGATGCGACCTTCGCCCCGATCACCGACGCTTGTGCCGGTGCAATCCGTTTTGCAAGTGCCGAAGCGAAAGTCTGGATAAAGGGCTTTGTTGGTGAATTCCCCGTTGGAGCAGGTGAGCACCACTTGGTTGGCCGCGGTCAAACACGATTTGCCGCATTCAACCGCGGTCGTTTTATAAAATGGCACGCGAGTCCCGTCGGCCACCTGGCCCACGCCGGGGACGTTGCAGCCGGTGCACGCCGCTTTCTCGCTGCACGAAAAGTTGGTGTAGGCAGCGCGGTCCGCAGACGTTATGGCTACGCCGGCTGCATCTGTGGCTTGGCTTGCGGCATTGCATTTAAACAATTTTCGTTCAGGTAAACAGGTCAGCCCGCAGGCCGTGGGCTTTGCGGCCTTAAAGCAGTAATCCTGAGCTCCTGGAAGAATGGACTTGCCGCACGGCAGGGCGCAAGGCGCGCAGTTCGCCGGCGGAGCACAAGAATTAAATCGGAACGTGTTCGGATCGGCGATACTGAACACCCCGTTATTGCAGCGGATGATATTAGATTTTGAGGCGCAGGATTCCGTACAGCTGACGTTACGTGTGCTGTATACGGTGACATTAGTTGTTGGTCCGTGCGCCACCGCATCGCCGCTGGGTAAATTGCAATTGCTGCAAGGGATGGCATTGCAATTCGCCGCTTTGTAATTGTCGGCGTGCGCTTTGGTCGCGGGCTGAAGTTTGTCTTGCATAGACCCTGAAACACAGACCAGCACGCGCGAATCGGTGCAGGTGTTCGGGCAGCTCACCGAAGCCGATCGAAAGAACGCCCGTTCTTTGCCGTCTTCGACCAGCGTTCCGTTATGATTGCAGTCGCAATGCTTTTTAAAGCAAGACTTCGCGACCTTCGAAAGGTCGGTCAAAACCGCCCCCGAAGCGAGTTTGCCTTCAAGCTTGCCCTCTTTACAGGTCAGGACCGCTTTAAATGAGTCGCAAGATTCGCTGCATTCCACCAACTCTTTGGCAAATCCCGTGTTCACCGATTGACCCGAGGGCAATTGACCACCCCAGGGCAAGTCACAAACCGCGCAGCCCAAGCCCACGCAGCCCGCTTTCCCGCCGGCCGAGTCTTCCGTGGTTTCACCTTCGTTCACTTTGGATGTGCAAGCGGAAAGCAAAACGAAAGCGCAAGTGAGAAAACACCTAGTGAATAGAGTTAAGGTGGCCGTCATGGGCAAAGCTCCTTGCAATCCGAAAAGGGGAACTTTGATTTTTCGCTCATCACGCCGTGGTCGCAGCGGATGACGCCAATGTATTTTGAGCAAGAATCTCCGCAAGCGACTTCTTTGCGTGAAAATCCGGCGATAAAACCGCCCCGGGAAATTCTTTGCTTGTAGTTGTTTTCACCCTCGTAAAACGACAGAGCATGATATCCGGTCGAGGTGGGAAGGTAGCAAAAGCCTCTGTCGTGATCGAAGACCGCGCCGAAATTGAGGCAATAGTAGGGCGGTTTGCGCGGATCACAGCCGCTGCCGGGTAGTCCGCCTTTTTGCCGGCGCTTAAAGCCTTCGCCGTCGCCTACGTCATTGCCGATGCCGCCGCCGTTGCCGCCGCCATCGCCTTTGCCCACATCGAAGTCGCTGTCGCCGCGGCCTGGGCCGGTCAGATTGGCATCGTCGGTGCATTTGGCGAACTTAAACGTATTCACATCAATATCGCCCTGGACGGTGAAAACGCCGTTCGTTTCTTTACACGTCACACTTCCCATATTGGTCGCCATTCCGCATCTCTCGGGCGCCATGGGCTTTTCTTTTTTGTAGACCTTGAGCGGAGAATCCGTGGGCTTTAATTGCACGCCTAAGTGCACGCAAGAGCACGGCCTGGGGTTACAGGCCCCGTGGGGATAATCCGTTATAGGCCCGCTGCCTAAAACGATCGCCAATTGATTGGTTTCTACGTTCAGGCACTTCACTTGAATTTTATTGGCGGGCGCTTCGCAGGTGAGCGCATCACCGCAGCGGATATCGTTCACTTTGTAAAGGTCCACGGTTTGATTTAGGTCGACCAGTTGACCGTTGATCGCACATTTGCACAAGGGCTGAGAGCAACTGGCGAATTTATTGGCCGTAGCGCCGGACAATACGCCTAAATTACAAGTCACCGCTCCAGACTGACACTGAAAGCCGCACATGGATTTTTCAGCCGCGAAAACAGTTTTAGTTTCACCGTGGGCGATTAGCATTCCCGCATGACGGCAGTTGCAGTCGGACTTTATATCAAGAGCACGGGCATAGGGCGCAATGTTTCCCGCGCGGTCGCGCACGCGAATTAAATTCGCGGCGATTTGGACCGTCAGCCCGGTGTAGACTTTTGAAGGCTGTTCCTGCCAAGTGGCGCCTGCATCAAAAGAATAGGGCAGAGCATGCAAACCAGACCCAACATCTTCGGCAAAAATAATAAACTTCACTTCATTGCACTTGGATGCGTCAGCCGCCACATCTGCGATGACTGGCGGGGCTGAATCGACACCGCAAATTTGGCAGGTTTCCGTGTTGGTCGCGGCGCACATCGGGCAAGGTGGTGGTGTCACCACCACAGGAATTTTACTGATCTTGGTGGTGTTTTCGGTTTCGTTTTCAAATGCGGTTTCGATATCGCCGACGCAGCCCCAAGGAAGTTGGTCGAATTGCAATTGCTCAACTTTTATTGTGCCCGCCGAAGTCGTTGGTGTGCGAACGCTTGGAATTTTTCCGCAAACCGTCATCTGATCGCAAGGCTTCCAGCCGGTCCCGGCCGTGAAGGTCGTGATCGAAACTCCCCCTGAGCAGATTGGCCCAGGACTTAGGCTTTGTGCAGGGCCTGTGTTGTCCCGGCAAAACAACCGCTTGTCAGGATTCTGCGTGATCACGAATTTCATCGAAGCTTTAGGCGTGCACGTGGCCTTGGATGATCCCGCCTGATTTTCAAGCAAGATTAGATTACTGGTGCGTTGCAAAGCGAGCTGCGCGGCCTCTTCGGGCGTTTGCTTGGTGGTGACTGAAACTTTCGAGTTACAGCCAGCGACCGCAAAAATGATAAGCAAGATTCGAATCATCATTCGGTAATGAATCCAATTTTATTTATGCGGAAATCGTTCTTCCCGTTGGCCCGTATCCGTATTTGAGTCTGATCTAAAGGACGCACATGATCAACATCGGCCGCTAGGACTTGTTCGCCCACTTTAAGATTGTAGTATTGGTCCAGGGGCAGTTCATACCAAAGTCCATTTACATTATCTAAGAAGTCGACGACAAAGTCTTTGCCAAGCTCACCGAACATGGTGCCCTGGTCGATCTTGAGCACAAGCTTAAAATTGGTCGATTGGGCCCGGGTGAATACGATCGGCCCCGATTGGTAGACGACCGAAAGTGCCGCCGCATTGCTTTTGACTAGAATTGTGTTGATCTGTCCCGTCCAGCGCATTGAATCCAGTGCGCGAACAGCACCGCTTGCCGCATCGCCATTGTCGCTTGTCCAAGACTTGGGACGCGGAAAAGAATTGCGAATGTCATGCTGGTTCATCGGCGCCATGCCGAGCTCTTGGAAAGTACGAAAGCGGGGAGTGTCGGACGGAATGTTTTGAGACTCTTCGGCGAATGCGCGAAGGTTGGTGTAGAGGTCCATTTCGTGAAAGCCCTGCTGAAAAATCAAAGAAGAATTGAAAGCCCGTCTCTTAAAACGCAATTCAGAGAATTGGGGGGCCGGGGTGCCTCGAAGCTTCAGGTAAATATCGCCCGCATTTTTCGCAACCAGATCAGTCGCCGAGGTGTAAACGGCTTTGTTAAAAACGATGGTGTAGTAGGCCTGAACTGCAGAGATGTAAGGTCGAACATCTACGCTTAGCGCGAAGCCGCTGGGATAGGCACAACCATCGCCGCGATCGATGCTTGGATTCACCGTCGTCAGACCGTAAATTGAGTAGTCATCGTCATCCACGGCGAGAAATGATTTATCGACGCCATTGACGTTAAAAAATTTGAAAGGAAAGTGGATTTCTGAAAACATAGGCAAGCCTTTGTTGCCCATACCTGCCTTATCCGTCGTGCGCTTGTTGGGATTCATAGTATACCAATTCGCACCCTCTGCGTTCAATACGGCGGCGGCTACGGATGTTTTGGTGTCGCTCAAAGGTATTCCATTCTGATCCCATAGCTTCGGAAAGAGAGCGAGAATTTCCGAAGAGAATAGACCAATCGTGAAGCTCGCCGGTTTGCGGCTGCTGCGGTAGCAAGCGGAACCTTCAAGCGTAAGAATCCAGTCTTTGAATTCACGTCTGGTGATGGTCACCTGAGGCTTGACGTCAGAGATCGCCGGGTCAACATAGACCGCGGCGGCGTAAGTCGCTGGGATGGGATCCATATACCCGGGTTGGTATTTGAGCACGCGAAGATCAAGGGTTTTGCCTGTTCCCTCATGAACGGCGCGGAAGTAGAAGTTGACCGGCGCACCCACAGAATACATGTAAGTGGGAATAAAATATTCGAAACCGACCGAAATTTCCGCTGAATTGCAGGTGGTGAAGTAGTTACCTCGCCCTTGTTGATGAGCATTCAGCGTGGCGAAAGGTGTCCCCGTATTGCTGTTGGCGCGAACTTCGATCTTCACCTTGTCGGGGAAACCGATCAAACAGGCCCAGCCCTCAACCTTTATGGATCTTCCGCTGTGGACGACAGCCACGATTTCACCAGCCAGGCTGCTATCGGCGCGAACCCCGAAGTTCAAAGCCGCCTTTGGAATATTGAAATCCGAAAAGACCGTGCCCATCGAATCGATCGCTTGAAAATAGACTTCCGGATCGATCAAAAGTTTGGTGTAGCTGATATCGAAATCGCAGAAAAATGGAGTAGAAGTCACTTGGCACTCTAAGCCCGTGTAGCTATCGGTGAGGAATTGTCGGTTGGTGTAGGCGCGGATGCGCATTCCCCGAGCAATGTCCGCGTCGGAAATCCGGATACGAACCCTCACTGTACGGGCGTTTGCAGGCCCCATGACTTCACTCGACACCAATTCGATACGTGAGGGACTAGCCGATATGATTGCGGCCATTTTCACCAAAGTATCTTTAAGCTTCATCATGTCGAGGTACCGATTCTGCTCAAAGGCTTCCGTCACTTTGCCGTCGATGGTCTCACTCAGAGTGGCTTCGATGCGTGAGCCCTCCAAAAGAATTTGTTTAAGCAAAGACGGCGAAGCCGAGACACCCTTTTGTTTAAAGAAGCCTTTGGACATCGCCACGGCAGCCGTCACCATCGGTGTTGAAAAAGAAGTTCCGCTCGCGACCGCGTAGCCATTGCCAGGAGTGGTGGAAAAAATGCGGCGACCGGGGGCAGCCAAATGAACTACGGAACGACCATAGTTCGAAAAATAGTCGCGCTTGATCG
>JBEIHA010000161.1:0-7237 GCA_040381635.1 Pseudobdellovibrionaceae bacterium | reverse complement strand
TTCGTATCGGTGTGGGGGGTTTATCGGGCATGGGCGCATCGGGACCGCGCACCAGATTGTCGAAGATCCCGTATTCGGGCATCCAGCGTAATTTCACGGTGTCGGTCGGTCCGTTACGTTGTTTGCCGATGATGATTTCGGCAACACCTTTGATTTCCGGGTTGTCGCGGTCGTAATAGTCTTCGCGGTAAATCATGGCGATAACGTCGGCATCTTGCTCGATCGATCCGGATTCGCGCAAGTCAGACAACATAGGACGTCTGTCCGAGCGTCCTTCGACGCCGCGGTTCAACTGAGCCAGGGCGATCACTGGAACTTGGAGTTCCTTCGCGATGGACTTCAATAGCTTTGAAATTTCGGAGACCTCGCGTTCGCGGGAATCGAACTTTTGCTTCATGCTCATCAGCTGCAAGTAATCGATCATGATCATATCTAGACCGTACTTTGCTTTCATACGACGGCATTTGGCGCGGATATCGAAGGGCGATATACCCGACGTGTCGTCGATGAAAATTCCGGTTTCAGAAATCGCAGCCGCGGTATTGATCAGGCGCGGCCAAGCTTGGTCGTCGATTTTACCGATACGCAAGTCACCTAAGCGGATGCGGGCGGCCGAGGCGAGGCAACGCACCATCACCTGTTCTTTACCCATCTCGACCGAAAAATAGGCGACCTTTTTCTTTTCGCGAAGTGCGGCATGCATGGCGATGTTCAGCGAGAACGCGGTCTTTCCCATCGAGGGACGGGCCGCAATGATCGTCAATTCACCCGGATGAAAGCCTGCCGTCAATTCATCGAGATCGTTAAAGCCGGAGGGCACCCCAGTCACCAACATCTGATTGGCGAAGAGCGCCTCAATTTTTTCTAAGGACAGTTTCACAAGTTCGCTGGCGTCGATCAGGCCCGAAGTGTTCTTGCCCTCGGCCAATTGAAACACGCGCGCTTCCATCGTATCCAGGAAGGCGGCCATGTTTTCAAACTCTTGCGTGTAGGCTTGATCGATGAATTCGCTGCTGGCCGTGATCACTTTACGCAGCAGGGACTTTTCCTGCACGATTTTAGAGTACGTCGTGATGTTCGCGGTGGAAGGCGTCTGGTCAATCATCTCGGCCAGGTAGGCGGGGCCGCCCAGGCTTTCCAGTTCGCCTTTTTCCATAAGTAAGTTGGAAACGGTGACTAAATCCGAGGGCATTTCGCGGCGATGCAATTCACGGATACTGGCAAAGATTTTACGGTGTGCCGGTTTATAGAAGTCGTCTTCGATCAAGATCTCGGAAACTTCGTCCCAAGCCTCTTGTTCGAGCATAAGGCCACCTAGAATCGATTTCTCGGCGTCCACGTTCTGTGGCGGCAGTCTGTTTTCCATGGTTCCCCCTGATGTCTACCAAAATGTAATGTAGAACGAGCCTAATTCGTGATGAAAAACATGTTGGCTCGTCGATGCAAATCTAGATGTAAATCTAAGTGCGATGAGGCTAGCAGAAAGTTTTAATCGCCCGCTAGCCTAATTTTAAAAATGATAAACCCTACGCGTTAGCGGTGATTTTATTTCTGACGCGGATCTTGTAGCAGTCGATTTTCTTTTTGAGTGTATTGCGATTGATGCCGAGCATTTTCGCGGTCTTAACTTGGTTGCCATTATAAACGCGCAAGGCCAATTCGATCAGAGGTTTTTCCACCTGCTCTAAAACAATTTTGTGCAAACCATCGAGTTCGACCTGAGCTTCGTGCTGCTGCTGGAAAAGAACTTCCAATTTCGAGCGCACGAGTTTTTCAAGGCTTACAGTTTGAAGGTTGGCGACGAGAAGATTATCAGAGCTGTTCACAGTTGGAGTCATTTGAACCGATTCCCCCACAGGCGATAGAAAAGTAGAGAGAAGAGTATGTAGATGAAAACGGAAGTGCGGTCAAACTCCGCGAGTATTTGGCGGCCAAATATATTTGTGCATCTGCAATTGTAGGCGTGCACGCGACTGAGTGCTCAATATTCTTTCTGCCAGCCAGCGTTCGTTCACGCTTTTAAATGATGGGCTGTATAAAACGTTTGATTTTTCAAAAAGTCTTTTGCCAGACGAGAATTCTTCAGCCCACGAAAAATCTTTTTCGGAGCAGATCACAAATTTAAATTCCGTGTCGGCGTCGGCGAATTCAAGATTGTCTAGGCAAAAGGCCTGAGGCTCGCCGCTGTCCGGAGTTTTTATGTCGATGATCTTCTTCACTCTTGCGTCCACTTGCGCGCAAGTTTTGTCGCCGCTAGTTTCCAAAGAAACTTTGTAGCCGCGGTCGCAAAGCAACGTCATCAGGTCCAGTGAGGCATTTTGCAACAAGGGCTCGCCGCCGGTCAGGCAAACATAACGCGTCGGATGTTTCGCGATCTCGCCCAGGATCTGTTCCACGGTCATGGCCTCGCCCTGATGGTAGGCATAGGTCGTGTCACAGTAGGTGCAGCGCAAGTGACAACCGCTGGTGCGCACAAAAACCGTAGGATATCCGGCCCACGAGGATTCGCCCTGGATGCTAAAGAAGATCTCATTGATCTTGATGGTTTTAAGGAGAGACGGCTGTAGCGACATGTAAGGCCAAAGTCCTACTACATCACAACATCTAAATCCAGACTTTCAATCCTAAACCCCCTCCCATAAACTACCGTAATGAAACGTTTATTTGAAAAGTACCGCGGCGACCTCAGCGGTTTGTTCTGGTTGGGGCTGGCGATCTTCCTGGGAGCCTCGCTCGCGAGCTATTCTCCGCAGGACCCTTCCCTGAACTCCATGATGGCGAAAACCAATCCAAGCAATCTCTGTGGCTACTTGGGATCCTTTTTGGCGGATGTTTTGTATCAGGGTTTCGGTCTGCCCGCGTGGGTGTTGATCTTGGGCTGCGGGCGACGTGCCTTTTTTCACTTTCGAGGGAAACTGCCCAAAAAATCCGAGCCCACGCTTTGGTGGATGGATTTACTTTTGCTCGTCACGATCACCGCACTTTTGAGCTTACACCTCGGCGATTTGCGCTTTTTTGCGGGTCAGATTCGTATTGGCGGCTGGGTTGGCTATGCGCTGACCCGTTCGCTGATCATGGCCGTCAATCATGTGGGCCTCGCGATCTTTCTGTGGACGGCACTTGCGGCCCTCTTGGTCTTTTATACGGATCGTACGTGGTCTGAAATTGTTCAGCGCCCACGTGAACGAATCAGCGACACGATTTCTATATGGTGGAGCCGTGTGAAAGCGGCCTTCGCTTATTTGATGCGCCCGGCGGCCCCGCGCTTGGCAACAGCGCGCGCGGCGACCATCACCAATGCTTCGGGCACGCAGACTTTTTTCAAAATTACGCCCGAAACGAGCAAGAACCGGGTGCAGCAGTTCGATGACGATGATCAAGAACACGAGAGTGAGAGTCAACCCCTAAGGGCCTTGAAAAACAGCGAACAAATTATCGGGGCTTCCCCGGAAAAATTGGATGATGAGGAAATCAATCTCGCCGCCCCCATCACCGGCTTTTTAAAGGAACAGTTTGGGATCACTAAACCTAAAAAGTCTGTACCCGTGCGCATTCAGCGCCGGGTGGCCAATTGGGAATTACCCAAGCTTTCCCTTCTAGAAGATCCCCCAAGCTCACGCACTCGGTTGGATGAGCGTGAAATAAAAGGTAAAGCACGCCTCTTGGTAGAAAAGCTCGCGCAGTTTTCGGTACGCGGCGAAGTGGTCGGCATTAAGCCCGGCCCCGCGGTCACGATGTTCGAATTTAAGCCCGCAGCCGACGTTAAGATTTCAAAGATCACGGAACTCGCCGACGATTTGTCCTTAGCCCTGAGCAGCGAATCCGTTCGTATCATCGCGCCGATCCCGGGACGTGATGTCGTGGGGATCGAAACGTCAAATTCGCAGCGCGAGTCGGTGTTTGCGAAGGACATTATTTCGCAAGAGGAATTCTGGAGCGAAGAAATGAAGCTGCCCGTCGCTTTGGGGCGAAAAGCCGACGGCGAGCCCAAAATCGTGGACTTAAGGAAAATGCCGCACTTGTTGGTGGCCGGATCGACGGGTTCGGGTAAGTCAGTTTTTGTTGTTTCGATGATCACCGGCTTGTTATTTCGCCACTCGCCGAAGACGTTGAAATTAATTTTAGTGGATCCGAAGCAAGTGGATCTGGCGGCCTTTGCCGAAGTTCCGCACTTGGTGATGCCGCCGATTCGTGAAGCGAAGAAGGCGGTGGGAGCTTTACGTTGGGCGATCCGCGAGATGGAAAAACGCTATCGCTCGATGTCTAAATTCGGTGCGCGCGGGCTTGAATCTTTCAACGAGATCGTCGAAAAAATGACTGCGGACAAAACCACCGAGCATCAACAAGTGATCGATGCGCTGGAAGGTGCGTTTCATCCGAACTCTTACTACTTCGCGCCGCTCCCTTATATTGTCATCGTAGTGGAAGAATTCGGCGACTTAATGGCCGTCGATAAAATCAATGTTGAGCAAGCGGTCGTCAGGCTTGCGCAAATGGCACGGGCCTGCGGGATTCACTTGGTTTTGGCGATGCAGTCACCACGCAAAGATGTGGTTACGGGTCTTATTAAGACAAACATACCCGGACGCATTAGCTTTAAAGTTCAATCAAAAATGGATTCGCGCATTATCTTAGATGAAAGTGGTGCGGAACGATTGCTGGCACGCGGGGACATGCTCTTTCTTGCTCCCGGAGTTTCAAAGCCCGAACGTCACCACGGTCCCTATTTGTCAGAACCCGAAATCAATGCTGTGGTGCAAACGTGGCGCGACCAGGGCGAACCCGAGTACGACGCGATTGCCCTGAAGGCCATCGAGGGCTCGGGCGGGGGATTTGATATGGACGGCACCACGGGTGCCGAGGACAGCGGTCATGACACCGATGAATTCGGGGACGAAATCAAAGACGATCGTTACGACGAAGTGATCGCTTGGGTCGCGGGACAGAAAGAAGTCAGCGCTTCGCTTCTTCAGCGAAAGTTTCGATTGGGATATCCACGCGCCGCGCGCATGATCGAAATCTTTGAATCTGAAGGGGTCGTGGGGCCGGCGAATGGATCGAAACCCCGCCAAGTTTTGGTGCGAGAAATGCCCAAATAGAAGCAAGTGAATAGACTTCTAGGCGGGGCCGCTGCTATGTTCATAAGCCATGCCGCTGATCTATATATTTTATGCCTTAAGCCTATCCTCAGCTTCGCTGTGGGCGACCGATCCCTCGGCTTCGGCCATTGAAAAGGCTCAGGGGCTGGTCTTAAAGAAAAATCGAGTCGAAGCTTGCGCTGTCTTGCGCCGCGCGTGGGGGGATCTTCCCGCTTATTCCAAAGCGCGAGTCAAAGTGGGCGAGGCGCTCAATCAAATTTCAAAAATGTTCTTTACCGACAAAGGTCAAAAGATTTTCGAAGCTGGGCAAGCGTCGATGTGGTTGACGCCGGATATGGCCTTGGCCCAATTCAACGAAGCGCTGGCTCTCGAAGATCAAAACATTCAGGTTTTAAATAATCTGGCCCGCGTTCAACTGATCAAACAGGATTGCGACGGTGCGATCCAGTCGTTGCAAACGGCGCGCACGCTTAACCCGGCGGCCGGCGATAGCGCAGTTCTGGAATTAAGAGCGCTTCAATGTAAACAGAGCTTCGAAGTCCTTCGCGAAAAAGCAAAAAATCTTCCGCCGCTCGATAAGTGGGAAGAGGCTTACGTGCATTACCTGCTCGCTGGGGATGCTCTTCAACAGAAATATTTCAAGAAAGCCTACGATTCCCTGTTCAAAATTTCTGAAGAGAATCCGCAGTTCCCCGAGAGTTATTTACTGTTAGCTCGGGCTGCGACTGAGCTCAACAAAGATGCAGAACCGTTTTTGGAAAAATATGTATCTCTGTGCAAGGCGGCGGGGCCGCGCGAGAAAAAGAAATTCGCCCTCGAACCACGCCTCTGTGCCCAACTGAAGGAAGCCGAAGATGAATTGGCCAAAAAGAAAACCATTTAGCCTTATATTTAGTTTAACGGTCTTCACGATCGTTTTGTGGATCACGGGTTGCGGGGTCAAAGGCGATCCTCTGCCCCCTGAAAAGCCGACCGAACTTGGCCGCGGTCGTCCCACCTACAAGAGGGCGATCAAGGGTATCGCGATCGAAAAGAACAAAGCGACCCGCTTGAAAGACGATGACGAAGACAGCGAGGACGAAGATGACGGACAAAACTAAATTTGGCGGAGTGATCACCGCGCTGGTCACGCCCTTTCAAGGCGGCGAAGTCGATTACGATTCGCTTGGTCGCCTGCTGAAGCATCAAATGGATCAAGGTGTGAATGGTTTCGTGATCAATGGCACTACGGCCGAAAGCCCGACCCTTAGTCGTCGCGAAGTTTGGGAAATTTTTGATTTCGTGAAGACGGAATTGGGTGGGCAAGTGCCCCTGATCGTGGGAACGGGATCGAATTCAACCGCGCAGACCGTGGAATTCACGCGCGAAGTGGGCAAATGGGGCGCGGATGCGGTGTTGGTGGTGGTTCCCTACTACAATAAACCGCCACAGCGCGGGCTTTTGACGCATTTCAAAGAAGTCGCGAAGGCCTCCCATGTACCCGTGATCACCTACAATGTTCCTTCACGAACGGTGACTAGCCTCGAGGCCGAGACCATCGGTTTTTTAAGTCGCGTCGACAATATCGCGGGCATTAAGGAAGCCTCCGGCAACATGGACCTGCTGCGCCGGATCCGTGACGTTTCCGCAAAGAGCTTTATTTTACTTTCGGGGGACGATGGGTCCTGCGTTGAATTTTGCGGCAAGGGCGGACACGGCGTGATCTCAGTAAGTTCGCACCTCATTGCCAAAGACATGGCCCATTTAATAGAGCGCGCGTTGGCCGGGGACCTGCGCGCCGACGCCGAATTTAAGAATAAATACAACGAGTTTATGAAGCATCTTTACATCGAAGCCAACCCGATTCCGGTGAAGATGGCTTTGTATTGGATGGGAATCTTGACGACACCGGATATGCGTTTGCCGCTCACGTCATTGGACGAAAAATTTCACAAGGATTTCAAAGCGTGCCTAAAAAATCTCGCGCTGATCTAAAAATCGTTATTGTCGGTGCTTCGGGCCGGATGGGGACCGAAATCGAAAAGCTATCGAGCCAAGCCGGCTGCCGCGTCACCGCCAAAGTGGACAGCGCCAAGGATTGGAAAAAGGTTTCGGCCAAAGACGTTGACCTGGTGGTGGATTTTTCTTCCCCCGAAGGA
>JBEIHA010000160.1:0-7246 GCA_040381635.1 Pseudobdellovibrionaceae bacterium | reverse complement strand
TGAGGGGATAGAAAAAGAAGGGCCCTTCTACCTGCTTACGCTCAGGCTGGTCCCGCTGTTTCCATTTTTTCTGGTGAATTTGGTGATGGGTTTGACCTCGATCCGAGTGTTCACGTTTTATATCGTTAGTCAGATCGGGATGCTTCCTGGAACCCTTGTGTACGTGAACGCCGGCACTGAGCTTTCGAAAATTGATTCTTTGGATGGCATTTTGTCGCCCGGGATTATTTTATCTTTGGTTTTGCTGGGAGTATTCCCCATCTTGGCGAAATCGACGCTTAAATTTTTCAAAAGTCGCAAAGTCTATAGCCGCTTTAAGAAACCGAAGTCTTTTGATTACAATATCGTGGTCATCGGCGCAGGCTCGGGCGGTTTGGTCACCGCCTACATCGCGGCGGCGGTTAAGGCCAAGGTGGCCTTAATAGAAAAAGAGCGTATGGGCGGCGACTGTCTGAACACGGGCTGCGTGCCCAGTAAAGCTTTTTTAAGAGCGGCGAAAGTGGCGCATGAGTTTCGTAAAGCCTCGGCTTTTGGCTTCGAACCCACGGAGCCACGCTTTAAGTTTTCTGATGTTATGGACAAAGTGCACGCCAGTGTTGAGGCAATTGCTCCGCACGACTCGGTCGAGCGCTATTCAAATCTTGGCGTGGAGTGCATTCAAGGTGACGCCCGAATGCGATCGCCGTTCGAAGTGGAAGTGAACGGTCGAGTCTTAACGGCGAAGAACATCGTTTTGGCCACCGGGGCACAGCCTTTTGTGCCGCCGATTCCAGGCCTGGATCAAACAAAGTTTCTGACCAGCGACACGGTCTGGGATTTGCGCGAATTGCCGAAGCGCTTGGTGATTCTGGGCGGGGGGCCGATCGCTTGTGAGCTGGCGCAGGGCTTCGCTCGGTTGGGAAGCCAAGTGACGATCATTGAAATGGCGCCGCGTTTGATGGCGCGCGAAGATCCGGAAGTTTCGACTCTTATGGAAGCCGCGCTTGCGGCAGATGGCGTAAAAGTTCTGTGCGGATTTAAAGCGGTTCGGGTGGATGGTGCGAAAAAGACTTTGTATGGCTCGCCCGATCAGGATCAAGTGCCCGTCGAATTTGATGAAATTCTGATCGCGGTGGGACGTAAGGCGCGCACAAAAGGATTTGGTTTAGAAGAGCTGGATTTAGAAATCGCCCCTCAAGGCACTATTGCGGTTGATGAATATATGCGTACGACCAAATACCCAAATATTTACGTGTGCGGTGATGCCGCAGGCCCTTATCAGTTCACGCATACGGCCAGCCACCAGGCTTGGTTTGCCGCGGTCAATTCACTTTTTTCTCCGTTCAAGAGTTTCAAGGTGGATTACCGCGTGATTCCTTGGTGTACTTTTACCGATCCCGAAGTGGCACGCGTAGGCTTGAATGAAGCCGAGGCCCGGGAAAAAGGAACCGATTTCAAGACCTATCGCTACGATATTGGCGAGCTTGACCGAGCGATCACCGAAGGCTCGGCCCACGGCTTTGTCAAAGTACTTACCGCGCCTGGTAGCGACAAGATCTTAGGCGTCACCATTGTCGGCGCGCACGCAGGTGAAACTATAATCGAATTTATAACGGCGATGAAGTTCGGTTTGGGGCTCAATAAAATTTTAAGCACCATTCATATTTACCCCACGATGGCCGAGGCGAATAAATACGCCGCTGGGGTTTGGAAGCGCGAGAATGCACCGGTGCGCGCCTTAAACTGTCTTCAAAAATTTCATCAATGGAGACGATCATGAAGCAGTCCATCGGTCGCCGTCCAATGTTTGCGGCTCTCGCCCGGCCTCTGGATCAACCAGCCAATTAGGAAGCGACCTTGGTCGAGATTTGTTTGGCACGACCTCAGAAATTCTGGGCCAATTCCGATATCCTTAGCATGAACTTTTCATCTGTAATCGGTCTTATCCTTTCAATAGTGGTTTTCTTTGGTGCGGCGTTGACGTCGACTAAGGAATACAAAGTTTTCTTGGATCTTCACGCTGCACTAATCGTGTTTGGTGGGACTATCGCCGTTGCGCTGGTTTCTTTCAACGGCTCGAGCATGCTCAATATGATTATGGTAGTATTTAAGCGAGTTTTGCAAAACGATGTCGATAAATTTGATAGTTTAATCAAAGAAGTTGTTCGCGTAGCGAAAGCTTACCGCGAGAATTCAAACTCTCTGACGGACCAGTCGAAGACCATTAAGAATCACTTTTTCAAAGAAGCCATCCAACTTATGGCCGCCGGCGGGCTTGAGGGCAAAGATCTGGATGTCATCCTGGCGAAGCGGGCGTCGACGCACTTTCATCGTTACGAACAAGAAGCCGAAATGTTTAAAACCATGGCCAAATTTCCCCCGGCCTTTGGACTTTTGGGTGCGGTCATGGGGATTGTCGCGATGATGCAGAGCTTGGGTTCGGCAGATGCCATTAAGTCTGTCGGTCCGGCACTAGCCGTTGCCCTAGTTGCCACGCTCTACGGTATCGCCGTAGCCAACTTCTTGTTTCTTCCTCTTGGCGAGCACTTGGCTAAGTTAACGAAGATGGATTACACACTCAGGGTCATGGTCATCGAAGCAGTGAAACTGATCCGCTTGAAGAAGCATCCCTTAGTTATCGAAGAATCATTGAAGTCCTATTTGCTACCAAAAGAGCGAGCCGCACTGAAGAAGGCGGCTTAAATCATGGGCGCTGAAAAGCATCATGATCAGCATGATGATGCAGATGACGATGTTTCCGTAAGCATCGCCCCACCTTCTTCACACAAAGCGGAAGAGGGTGAGGGACCTTGGCTTGTTTCCTATGCCGATCTTATGACTCTTTTGATGGGTTTCTTTGCCCTGATGTTGAGCTTTTCAAAGTTTGATGATCAAAAATTTGATGAAGTTCGGCAAGAGTCCTCAAAGCTCTTTGGCGGCGAATACCAAAAACCGTTTGAGGAACTGAAAAGTAAAATTCAAGTGGTTATCGAATCGAAGGGGCTAACCGATCAAGTCACGGTCGAGGCCAATTCTAAGGGCGTGGGGATCACCTTTCGCGGGACCGTCTTCTTTGATGTGGGACTGGTCGAGCCCAGAAAGGAAGCCATATCTTTGATGAAAGAGCTGGTGCCCGTGATTAAGGCTGAAGCGGGCGGCTTTTATATTCTGACCGAAGGCCATACGGACGACACGCCTATTTCTCAAGGAATCATATCTTCGAACTGGGAGCTTTCGGCCCTTCGAGCAAGCAGCATCACTCGGATTTTTGAGACGGCCGGCTTTGATCGGTCGAAGCTACTGGCCATTGGCTGGTCTGATACCAAGCCCTTAGTGAACAATCGCACGGAAGATGGTTCGGTCATTTTCGAAAATCAATCGAAGAATCGACGCGTGGTGATTCAGATTTTAAAATCCGCGCCTTTAGATTGATTCATTTGTTCATTGAACTCGAACGGGTGGTTCGCTTTGATATTTTCATGCGCCCGCCATCCAATTTTTCGAAATCAAACGTCACGTGATCGATTCGCTTTTCGTGCGCAAACGAGATTCGATATTGGTATGTCGATAGGGCTTTGATCTCGATGATCCCGCCGCCGCCCGTTTGTTTGTAAGTGGTTTTATAGTCTTCAAGGATTGCGCGGATCATGCATAAACGCATACGGGGTCAAGTGTTGGACTTAAGCCAGCGTTTGATTTCGTTCAACAAAGTCTTTGCGCGCGCTCTTCGGATTCCATATCAAAAATGTTTCTACCAGGTCTTTGATCGCGTCATATTGCAGTTTCATCGACTCTCTAAGAAAGTCCGATACTGCATACATGAGGCTCGAGCAGGTTTTGCGCTGGAAAGATGTGAGGCTCAAATCGATCCGAGGAACGGAAGTTTTGGTCGGCTGGCCGGCGGACCGCTTCGGCGCCACAAAGAAATTGGTCGAAGCGATACGTTTTATTTTCCCAAACTCAAAAGACGCTTGAACCCGCCCCTATTGTCGCTGTATTCACCAGTTTTCAACCAGGGGTAACCGCATGTTTAGACGCTCTCTCACTACTTTTTCGATTCTCTTTGCCGCCTTCGCATTTACGTCCAAGATTATCGCTGCACCCATCGACGTATTCGATCCCAACACAACTTCTAGCGCTTACGGGCTCAGTTTTCCCGTCCCACAAAAGCTCTTTCCCTTTACGGCAGCTGTCGGCGCCGTCATCCTGGATCAACCTCCGTATCGTGCAACACTTAGCTATCTTGGGCATTTTCAAGGCGAAGAATTGTTTCTGACTTCTAAACATCTTGTGTTTCCGCAAACGGCGCTGGCCGCAGAACTCTTTGAGCCCGGAGGCCAAAAGCTTCGCATTGCTCTTGATCCGATCCCACTCTTTTCAACGACTGCCGGTGATGCCGCCATTTTGCGTGCGGCAACAAACATAGATCCTGATCTTAAAAAAAGATTACGGGCCATCAAGCCGATTCGCCTGACGTCTCTCACTCCCGAGGCCGTTTTGTCCAAATGGCCTAACGCGAAGTACTTCGCCACGGGCCGGGGCTCTGTCGTTCGGTTAAAACAGTTCCTGGCGCGCCCAGAACTTGCCAATCCAAGCGTGCGAGAGCTCTGGGCCAAAGCGGACATCGATAGCGAAGCCCGTAAAAATTTAGATGAACGACCCATAGGCGAACGCATTGGTGATGTTGCCTTCGTCGCTTCTGTACGCATGGTCGGGGGTGGATTCACCAAGTTTATCTATGACCCTGATGGACTGGTGCCCGGCAAAGCACCCGCACCTTATCTGCAGGTTCAGCCCGATTGGCTAGTTGATTCCCTCGCCATCCAGTCGATCATGATTGGCCGCTCCAGCGGAAGTCCTATTGTGGTTCTGACCCCTGATCACGGTATGTTGGCCTTTGCCATTCATTGGACCAGCGGAATCGCCATGGATGTGATCAGCAAGGACAATCAAGGATCTTCATTTTTACAAAAATGCGCGCTGGATGGAAGTCTGGCCTTCGGCGACGTTTTCCAAACCATCAATGAAAAGGGAGAAGTCACGCTGGGCAACCGCCAGCCCGCTCCGTTTACTTATTCCTCACCCTTTTCACGCCTATTCACAGAGATCAGCCAGGACCCCGTTAGCCAACTTCCTTCGATTCGCCAATGGATCGATAGCTCGTTGAAATAGCCCGGGCCAACACAGCAACGGTCGGCCAACAACATCCAATTTCGGGACGGATAAAGGCAAAACCAACTACCTCGCGCAAGGGGCCGGTGAGAAGGGCTGGCAGATCGGCGTGCGCGGCAATTCCTTTACGGTCAATTCGGTGGAGCAGAACAATTTTTACTTCGGTTATTGGGACGGCTCCTCCTGGCAGAGCTCGGGTAGTGATTACGATTTACCTTTGCAATTGGCATAGAAGTTCAATCCGAAAACAATTAGGTCCACGGTTGCAATACAAGAGCATTTTTTTACTGCGCGCCTAGCTTTTGTAGCAAAAGTTCTTTTGAAATGTTGGGGTCGTGGACCGAAAAATGGGAGCCGAGCAATTTAGGCCTATTGTTTGTACTATCCCCCTGCAGTAGGGTTTAGTTCGGAGCGTAGCCGACCGGCGCTACGGTTCCGAAGCTTGAAATTTCATTCATGTTTAATGAAAAATATCCGGCATAAATTTGGGTGGGAGCGGCGCTATACAGCACGCTTGAGTTTGGGCGCGCCACGGAAGAAAAGTATCCGGCTATTCCGTCGAGCGAGAAATCCTCTGCGCACGCCGAAGTCCTCGACAAATACGAGTAATAGGGATCCTGTGTATAAGTGCAGCGATAAAGCGGAAGGGTATTCGGACTTTGATTGGTGAAGAGCTTAAAGACCTGGCCGCGCGCGGTGTAACCAAGGCCAACGGCGCCATTTCCATCGGCGTTAGTACTAAAAAACATTTCTCCGTTGTAGTCGAACCTGTAAATAGGAGTTATAGCAGGGGACGTAGTGGTAATGGTCAGCAATCTCACCTGCCCAGTGTTGTCCGTAATTCGAAGATTAGAGCTTCCCGGGCTAGCGGCCGGTGAAAAGGTCGTTCCGTTTAGGGTCCCGGTTCCGCTTATTATAGTAACGGCGTAGGGCGGGCTTCCGCCTGCGGCGTTCACGGTGACGAAATCCGTTACGGATGGCGTGCTTGGCGTGTTGGAAACAGTCAAAGAAGTGACAACGGATATCGATTTCGAAGCTTTCGTGCCTGTTGCATCCGTGACCTCGATAACACAAGTGGCCGCGTTGTTCGGAGGGGAAAAGAGTCCGGTTGAATTGATCGAGCCGCCGCCAGAAATCACCGCAAAACTGTAAGGGCTAATGCCGCCCTCCGCAGTCAGTTGTGCGTTTCGGCCTGGATCAATGAGGTCGGTATTTATGCTTAGAGTTAACGGCAGTGCTTCGGCGTCGCTTTGTGAAGGCGAGGTATACTGTGCCAAATCGGGTAGCGGTTCAGCGCAGTTTTGAAAGGCAATGGGGATAAGGGTAATGGATACGATGAGAACGATCAGAGAAGCCAGGCGCGAAATACTGGTTGAGCGAATGTTCATGGATCCCCCCATTTATACGGTATGTTTTGACGAAGCTGGCGGCAAGACAGAAACCAACGTCGACTCGGAATGATACGTAATTTTGGCCTGACGCTTGCGCGGCCAATTTGCCCTCCAATTGAGGTAACCGATGTCACAGGAGTGATGCGCTTTAATTTCGTGGACCCCCGCCAAACTCAAATCCCAAGGTGGCCGATTGGAAAAGGGCAATGTTATAGACCTGATCATTGTCGGCGCCCCCCTCGACCATACGATAGCCCGCATAAACAGAAAAACCTCGGTTGGGCCAACGATGTCTGATAAAAAGCCCCAAATCAATGGCGCGCCCTTGCGGCGCTGCCAAGCCATCAAAATCGAGATCGAATGACCAGTCGCGGGCCAAAGCGTAACTTGCACGAATATGCGCGAGTGGTACAAAACCGACGTTGGCTTTTTTCTGATCTAGCGCGTTTTGCCGCATCCGCACCACGGCATCGCGAATTTTTCCGGTAAACCCAGCTGCCCAACGAAAATCACCTTGAGATGCAAAGTGATACGCGTAGGTCAAACGATATGAATTAAACGTGTAGTTGACGGTGGTAGGTGTATTGGCTGCGAAGGTGCTGTCAATAAAGCGCACGGGCGTGTCGAACGCGCCTTTTGCTTCGATCGATAGCGGGGCATATAGACCGCGAAGCTCATGTCGCTCACCCCATCTTTGCGCCAAG
>JBEIHA010000159.1:0-7287 GCA_040381635.1 Pseudobdellovibrionaceae bacterium | reverse complement strand
TGTACGATCGGTCCCACTGGAGGATGCGTTGGACAAGTGGCTTACAACGGCAGCGGCCGTTGGAATGGCACCTTGAACGTGGCTCCCGGGCAAATTCAATTGTACCGTCAGTTCCTGATCGAAAATGGGCTGTGCTATGGATACCAGTGCACTCAGCCCACGAACTTCGTCGGGGTTTCGATTCGTCTGAACGGCGGACAAGCCCGAGTGTCGATCACTCCCTACGAATTCAATGGTTGGTCACGCAATCGCTTGAGCCGCAACGCCCACGTTACTTCGGTGAATAACGTTTCGAGCTTCAACATGGTCTTGATTGATCCGAATCAATACTACACCCAGATTGGACAGCAGGCGATGGTAGCGCCGGTGAACACGATCCAGTTGGCTAACGCGTTTACGACGTCTTACGGTGATGTGATCACGACAACTTTGTTCTACCGAAATGTTCCGATTGCTTCGGGACAATTGCAAGGGCGCCGCAGCCAGTATGGCTATGGTGGTCAGCCGCAGCCAGTACCCTACGGCGGTCAACCCGCCCCCGGCGTGACTCCCTACTACCGCTAGTGAATTTAAGGACTCAGCAACTAGAAAGAGCCCTGAGTGGTGCCCTATGAAAGTGAAATGTCCCACTTGCAAAAAAGAAGTTGAGTTCTCGAGCCAAAATAAGTTTCGGCCTTTTTGCTCGGAACGCTGTTCTACACTGGATTTGGGTGCTTGGGCCGACGAGAAATACCGAGTCCCCGTCGAGGTTCATGACGAGCATGAAAAAGACAGTGTCAATAAAAATTCAGAGGACGACGGTTCGCAGTCTGAAGTCTCTGCGCAAGATTTCCAATCGAAAGACGAGCTTAATTAATTTTCTATTGACGGCTGAATCCTATCAACGCTTGAATGTTCTCTATACTAGACAACAACTGATTTTCCATATGGGGGAAATACATGAATAAAGCGGAACTCATTGAAAAGGTAGCTACCGAAGTCGGCATGACCAAGGCGCAAACGGAAAAATGGCTCGATTGCACTCTCGACACCATCAAAAAATCCGTTAAAAAAGGCGACGAAGTTAAATTGGTAGGCTTCGGCACTTTCGTAAAGGCCAAGCGCAAAGCCCGCACAGGCCGCAATCCGCAGACCGGCAAAGCTATCAAGATCCCGGCCACTTCGTTCCCGAAGTTCCGCCCGGGTGCTGAGTTCAAGAATCTAGTTCGCTAGGATTTATATTGCGGACCGCAGGCTTGCGGTCCTTCCAATTGCGGACCGCAGGTTTGCGGTCCTTTTCTTAAAGAAATAAAAGGCTGCGGCAACGCGGCCTTTTTTATTCGAGCTGGTCACGGCGCCGCGACCTAATTCACCTGGTCTTGCAGGTTTGATTGTTTTCATTTAAGAAATCTCATGGTTAGTGAAGCATCAGCTCTAAAGAAAATTGCGGTTCTGACGAGTGGCGGCGATGCCCCGGGTATGAATGCGGCAATACGCTCGGTCGTGCGCTCCTCCATCTACAGTGGAATTGAAGTCGCGGGCGTGTTCAGCGGTTACATGGGCCTTTTGCAAAATAAGATAATTTCAATGCAGGCCGGCTCAGTAGCCAATATCATCCAACGGGGTGGAACTATTCTGAAATCGGGACGCTGTCCTGAATTTCATAAACCCGAAAATCGTGCGCTGGCGGCAAAACATTTGCGTGAAGCCGGGATCGAAGCCCTGGTGGTGATCGGTGGCGACGGAACTTTTACGGGCGGGCATTTGCTCGCCAACGAACACGGCATTCGCGTCGTCGGAATTCCGGGCACGATCGACAATGATATCTGGGGTACTGAAGAAACGATCGGTTTCGACACGGCACTGAACACCGCTTTGGAAGCCATTGACCGCATTCGCGACACCGCCGCCTCACACGACCGTCTGTTTATCGTTGAAGTGATGGGGCGTGATTCAGGCTTTATCGCGATTGACGTTGGTGTGGCCGGCGGCGCCGAAGAAGTCTTTATTCCTGAAACTATGGCCAACGTGGATATGGCGATTCAATCCATTAAACGCGGAATGGCGCGCGGTAAGTCTTCCTCCATATTGGTTGCCGCCGAAGGACAGAAAGTTGGTCGAGCTTATGATTTGGCTGAGCAGATTCGCAGGCGCGTGGGCTTCGAAGCTAAAGTTTGCGTGCTTGGACACATTCAGCGCGGCGGCCCCCCCACGGCGCGGGATCGTATCCTCGCTTCGCGCTTAGGGAATGCAGCCGTGCGTGTATTGCAACAAGGTATGACTGACGTGATGGTCGGCGTGCAGGCCAGCCAAGTGGTTTCGGTGAACCTAAAAGAGTCGACCACGAAAAAGCGCCGCGTGCCGAACGAACTGATTGAGCTTGCGCAGCTGCTGGCGCATTAAACGTAAAATAAGTACTGCTGTTAGCCTGATTTCCAATCAATGCAGCAAGCGGCAGTTGTGAACCTAATTTTATAAACAGATATAGTAGATAATGTCGACACGGCGGTGCCCGGAACCCCTGCGTTCTATATTATTACTATCGTTAGTCCCGCGCTTAAAAGTAGTAGTGAACCAAAAAATAGGCTTCGTCGCTCCACTCTTTGACGTTGCGCACTTTGGACCATTGTCCGCTGACTTCAAAGTGCGGCCTCGGGAAAAAGTGTCCGCCCAGAGTGTAGTACTTCGTGACCGTGCCGGTGTTTTTTAAATCCGAATGCTGATGCTGGTACTGCACGTAGGGAATAATACCCTTATAGATCTCCCAACCCAGGCGGGTCATGGCGAACATTCCGTCACGGGTGGATTCATGACTAAAGTCGATTTCCGTCAAATTGTACACGTGGTGATTTAAACCGAGAATGGCATTTACTCCGTATAAACGACGGATGTTTGCTGTACCTTCGCCGTACCAACCGCTTGCGCCGACCTTAAACCGTTCCGCGAAATTGTAAGTCGCGTGCAAATTGTAGGCGTCCTCTTTGAAGGTAACCGGAGTGTTGTCGGCGGTTTTCGAAATGCCGCCAAAGAGGCTCCAGCTTTCGCTAAGCCACGACATTTCGGCGCTGTCGTATTGCATCCATGGCTGCAATCCCAAACCCTGTTTGGTTACCAAAACATGGTCCGGCATATTCAAGCCAAAGGTGGGAACGAAACGGCCGATCCGCAAGGCCAAGGCTTCGGTGATATTGGCCATTCCGTAAAACTTCGTCGAATTGAAATTGCCTTGCACGCGGCCGCTCAAGGGCTTTTCAATTTGACCGATGGAAATCATCGCAGCAAAGCGTTGGTACACGTAAGCTAGATCAAGATTCGCTTGCATCAGGAAATAGCGGCCCGTCTTAACTGTCGAATTTTTGCGATGGATTTGCGCCGAGCGTATGTCCCCGCCGATCAGTATTCCTTTTTCCGCGGGATCGGACTTCAGCACTCCGTGCAACACTTGACCTTCGCCCTTGCGGGTCCAGGTCGACAGAAGTTCTTCGGACATTTGGCGACCGTAGGAGGTAAGAACCCCACCCCCACTGGGGGAGAGGTGGCAAGCCGTGCACTGCGTGTATCCATGGCGGGTCATTTCCGGAAACGCATAGGCGCTCAGCGCCGCAAAAAAGGACGACGCCAAGACAAGTGACCGGATGATCGATATCATTTTGATTCTTTGAGCTCGGCGATCTTAACTTCGATGGTCACTTCGTCGGCGACGGTAATACCTAGATATTTAGGAATGTCGACTTTGAAGTCCGACAATTTGATTTTAAAATCGGCCGAGACCTCACGCTTCTCACCGACTTTGAATTTCCCGCTGACCGGATTTGTTACTCCGTGAAGGGTCAGAAGGCCTTCGAACGGCTGTTCGCTGACCTGTGGTTTAGTCAGGCTAAAATCTTCTTTCAGTTCCAGGCTTTTGATTTCGAGCTTAGCCGAGGGATGCTCTTTCACGTGCAGGTAGTTGTCGCGCATATGTTGATTGCGTAGTTCGATGCCCGTATCAATGGTGGCCACTTGAAAATCAAAAGTGCCGCTCGCTTTTTTGCCGTCAATTTGCAACTGACCCTTGGGAGCTTCACCTTTGCCTCTGATTTTTATGAAGGAAGGCTTGCCGATTGCTAAAATCTCGACGCCACCACCGTGCGGAGTGAGTTTAGTGATCGCAGCAAAAGCCAGGGCCGGAAAGAACAAGGAAGCTAAAATTAAAAATTTCATATCTTACTCCATTACCTAGTTTGCAGTCTTAAAGTCATCATGATCTTGATTATCTTCGTCGCAGTCATCATCGTTGTCATCATCCCCGTCGCATGGCTGTCCTTCCTGGGCGCCTCCTCCCCCTCCATTTTGTCCACCGTTACCAACTCCGGCTTCGGGCGCGCCCGAAGAGATCCATTCGGCGAGCATTGTTTTCAATTCAGCGCTCAGCGGCGGCGCGTTTTTTGGCATAAAATTCGTATCTATGGCCCGCTGAATGTTGGGAAGACGTGCAGCAACGACCCCGTAATTTTCGAAACCCGCATGGCAACGAATGCAATGTGGAGTGAAGATCGCGGCTTTGACCTGAAGGAAATCTAGGCCCGCGGGTGCCGGTGTGGGTGTGGGACCAGGGCTTGGAGTCGGCTCAGGATTCGGTCCGGGCAACGGCGCTTCTGCGCCCGGCAACGGAAGAGTCGAAGTCTCGGGCGCGCCCGCATCCGCCCAAGCTTGCAAAATCGCTTGATCAGAAGCCGAAACCTTTGGGCCCCCCATCGGCATAGAGCCGCTTAACGTGGTGGCCGCAATCCGCAGCGCGAGGGCCTTCGCATTGGCGTAGGTTTCTAGATTCACTCCGCCACGATTTCCTCTCGCGGCGGTATGGCATTCGTAACAGCTGTTGCGGCCGAGAATGGTTTTCACAACCTCGAAGCCTAAGGTTTCGCCTTGTTTAAACGGGGCCGTGGCGGAGGCCGGGTTATGAATGGCTTCGTTGTAATACCCGCAGGCCGATAGGCTCAAGGCCATTGCGACACCTAACAATTTTTTAAGAACTTGAGATGCAATCATGGGCGAGCCCCCTTTGCTCAATATAAAAGTACAGCCCTATGAATTTTTCCAACAGCGGAGAATCCTAAAGAAAATGAGGCGATTTGAGTCAATTTGAGTTAGACCTTAGTCGTGGGACGGTCGAACAGTAAATTCGAAAAAGCCTTCGAAAGCGGACAACTCGACGAGCTTATGCAGTTGAGCTCGGCCGAAGCCAAGCAACTCGGCGCGCTTCATCTTACGATTTTGGCGAACGCTCTTTTTGGCGAGCTTCAACAGGCACTGTGGCATTATCGTTGGAGTGTAGAACAGAAGTTTAAATTTTCAGAGATTGAACAGGCCACCGTTAATTTTGCCCTTGGCGTCGGGCACACGCGAATTTCTGAATATGGCAAAGCGCGCGAAAACTTTGCGCGCAATTTTCGCTATCGCCGAGGCGATCCGCGCGCGCGCTTCTATTTCTACCAAGGTCTAGGCTTCTATCGTTACTTTACTGGAAACTTCGTGCGCTCGACAAAATTCGCGCGGGCGGCTCTTGAACAAGCGGTTCAGAGTCGTTTCAATTATGGGCAATTGATTTCTGAGGAATTGCTAGCGCACGGTTTGACCGAAGCCGGCGAAGTGCGTTTAGGCCTGAAACATTTGAAACGCTCCCTCGGCCGCGCGCGGACGCTCCATCATAAATCGTTGCGGCAGAGCTTCCGCTTGCTTTTACTTTTGAACGAAGCTCGCTTCGGGTTGAATTGGAATAGCCTCCCGCGCCTGGAAAAAGCGCTGCGGAAGCTTCATCCCCAGGACACCTATTCGCGCAATGCCGTTAAGCTTGAACTCGCCAACCAATGGGTTTTGCGCGGGCAAGCCGCCAAGGCTTTTCAGGTTCTGGATGAAGCGTGTGATTCGATCTACGCAAGCCAGAACCGACGCCAAATCGCGCAACTGAATTTTCGACTCGCCTTTTTGACCTGGCTTCGCGGGCGACGCGATGAAGCTTTGCATTTACTCAAGTCAGCCGAACTGAATCTGCACAAGGAAGTCGACGTGGCCCTTTGGAAACGGATGCGAGGTTTGCGTGAACGCATTCTGAATAGTTCGGAAGAAACCCTACACACGCACGCAAAAAAAACCAAGTCATTCGGAGAGGACCGGATCGCCGATCTTTATGAACTGGTCGCGCAAAATGATCCGCGGGCGCTGCGCTTAGTTTTGGATCATCAACTTTATTTTTTTCTGTACGCCTTTTATCAGCTTCAATTCGATCAGAAAGCTTTACTCTTCGACCTGCTTCCGCGGGGAGTGATGGTCGTCGATCATGGCAATATTTTAGTCGTCGACAAAGGCTTTTCGCGAGTGAACCGGCGGGTGTTGGAAGCGCTCGCTGTGAGTCATCAGTCGAAAGAGGAATTGATCGAAAGCGTTTGGGGCTACGATTACGATGCTTCCCGCCATGATGCCTTAATTTATACATCGATTTCAAAGATCAGGCAGCTGTTAGGCGCCGCGGGCGCCTGGATCGAATTGGACGAAAAGGGCTATCGCTTGCAGTCCGGTGTGCGCCTAAAAACACGCGAAGCCCAAAAAATCGATAAAAGCGAAAGGGCTGCACGAACGGTCGCCTGCCTGCATTCAAACAGTAAACTGAATTTCAGGCAGTTGAGAATTCTATCGGGATTTGCTACTGATAGAGATCAGTGGCTCGACATCGCCGATGTCATGAGAGACTTCGATGTTTCGCGCGCCACTGCAACAAGAGATTTGAGCGAACTTACGGGTATGGGGTTATTGCGTAGGCTTGGCAAGGCGCGGGCAACGAAATACATAAAGGGGCAAACTTGAAAAATTGGATCGCAACGACATTGTTACTGATGACTCCTTTCGCGAACGCGGATGAAGTGGTGAAAGTCGGCACTTATTGGGTGCCGGTCGGGCAGCAATTGGCACCTTTCGCCCTCTTCGATATTGCCAAAGTGGAAATCAAATCGGAAGAAGGCACCGTAAAGATTCAATATGACTTACCGCCCGAATTGACCGGCACCGCTCACAAAGTTGAGTTCGAAGGTCCTCGTTCGAAATTAGGACCCGTCGTCTTGACCGGAGACTACGGCAAAATGGAATGCCCGGCGGCGAATGATTTTTCGAATTGTTCGGTTTCGTATCGTGATTTGAATTTCGATGCCTCGGCCCGCACGGCCCTGTTGCAATCGATTTCCAAGAATGATGAAGAGCTTCGCAAACGCGAATTGGTGGCCGCCCGCTTTCAATTCGGCGGTGACCCCCACGGTTTTTTGAGAGTCTTAGAAC
>JBEIHA010000158.1:0-7345 GCA_040381635.1 Pseudobdellovibrionaceae bacterium | reverse complement strand
GAAGCTGCCACAGGGACCCCTTAAATTCAAGTGCCCGGGACCCCTAAAGAGACTTGCTTTCAATGCGGGTTGTGTCTAAAACCTCAAGTTCCCAATCGGGATAGGTGCGCTCGTAGCTCAGTTGGATAGAGTAGTTGACTACGAATCAAGTGGTCGGAGGTTCAAATCCTTCCGGGCGCGCCAACTTCTTTCAATCAGCCACGACGCAGCAAAAAGGTTGACCTGGCGATTGCCCTGCGCGACTTTTCTCCTATGAAAAAGACCTTAAGCATACTTCTTCTTGTTGGCTCGATCGTCACTTGTTCCATCATCACCGGCGCGGCCGTCATGACCGGGACCGCTCCCCCCGAATTTCGCGAATATCAGGCGATTGGCGTCGATAAAATCCATATCGAAAACACCTCGGGAAAAATCACGGTCTCACCGATGGCCGTCGACAAGGTTGAAATCTCCGCAACCAAACGAAAATTCTCGGACAAGTGCAGCTACCAGACCGAAAAAACCGAATACAACGAAATCCATGTCAAAGTGGAACGATCGATCGGCGAAGACTGCGAAGTCGATGTGGACATCAAAGTTCCTAAAGACGCCGACCTGAATATTTGGTCCGGATCCGGGCCAGTCCACATCCGCGGAATGGAAGGCAATTTAATTTTCAATCTTGGCAGCGGTTCGGTCACGGCCAACGGCAAATTCAAAAAGGTCGAAGGTAAATCCGGCAGCGGTGCCATTGACATCGCGGGCCTCACCACCGGCGGCACCATCAGCGTGGGCAGTGGACCGGTCAATTTACGCTATCTTGATTATCCCACGGGTCGAATGGACGTGAAGACCGGAAATGGCGACGCGAATATCTCGTTTCCAAAGGGCAGCAAAGTGAATGCTTCGCTCAATTCGGGAAGCGGCGACGTGGTGAACGAACTTGGCACTTACGAATCCGCTGAATTCGGTCTCTCGGTGAAAACTGGCAGTGGTGATTTAAAGATTAAGGCCTATTGATTTGGGACCGAAGGTTGGCCTTTATTTTTGGGTGCGCGTCGGCGTGATGATTCTTGCGCTGGTGGGGATTCTGACGCTCATGCGAAAAATGAATGCACCGAGCGTCGCGCAATCCGTCGATCTTTGTCCCTCTCGCGTGGCTTCACTTAGCGTGATAGGACGCTTCGCCATTCTGCAAGACGGCAAGCAGTGGTACCGCACGGGTGATGGCGGTGAACGGGTCCAGCTGGACTCTACCGCGGTCGAGGAATGGCTCAAATCCGGGTGCACGGTGACGGCTAGTTTTGAAGGGGCGAACAGCGATGCCAAACCCCTCTTGACCTTAGCGTATGCCAGCGGTCTACCTGCCACTTTGATGGTCAACGAGGACGGCGTATTCACTCTCAATCAATCTCATTTTCGGTCGCTCCAACTCTCACAGGCCATCACCGCATTGGAACACTTGCCGACAGCCAACAAAACAGGCGACAATACACAATAGTCGCCCTCAAAAGGAGTGGTCCATGTTTAGAACCGCACTAACAATCTCTATGATGTTCTCGCTCCCTGTTTTCGCGGCTCCCCGCGGTGGC
Source organism: Pseudobdellovibrionaceae bacterium (assembly GCA_040381635.1). Lineage (GTDB taxonomy): Bacteria > Bdellovibrionota > Bdellovibrionia > Bdellovibrionales > UBA1609 > JALHOQ01. The sequence goes on along the minus strand of JBEIHA010000158.1, from coordinate 5,774 downwards.
AGTGGTGGACCCGGCGGGAAACAAGGCAATCCTGCTTGCGCGCCTATTCGCGCGGCTTGTGAAAAGGCTGGCTTCAAGGGCCGCGGTGCCGGCGGCAATGTCGGTACGCTTCGTGATTGTATGCAGAAATGGTCCGGCGGCGGATCTATCCCAGGCCTTACGATTAAAAACACCGATGCCTCAGCAAAAGACTGCGTCACCCATATGGCCAAAATGAAAGAGCGCGGCGGGCGACGTGGGGGCCCCGGCGGACAGATGGGCGCTAATGGTGGGCCCCGTCGCGGCGCCTACGCCGGAAACCCCGGCGCCATGGGAATGGGCCGCAGTAATCCCGGCATGAATAAGCCTAGCCCGCTGTTAAACTCGCGACCCCAGGCTCCGATGAATTCCGCACCGGCGGTTCTGCTGCCGAAGCCTTCGACACCGGCAGCGACTCCTCCGCCCAAAAAACCCTAAGCGATTGACAACGGTTAGCCCCTTCTTTAATCATTGGGGTTCTTGTTCAGGCGTAGCTCAGTTGGTAGAGCAAGCGGCTGTTAACCGCTTTGTCGGGGGTTCGAGTCCCTCCGCCTGAGCCATTCTCAAAAGCCGACCTTTGGTCGGTTTCTCTACCTCCCCAATTTTTCGAATGCTGTTGTTGGCTCGCGTCCCGCGAGCTGCTCGCGTGAACGCTCGCGCGCATCTGCGCTCAGGCCGCTTTGCCGTAGCCACCTTCGGTGGCAGAGGCGGCGCGCACGACATCGCATCAAAAAGGGGCGCTGGAGCGCTGCGCGCTCTTCGCTTTGACTATTTCTGCAGTGTCTTTAAGGCCTTTTTTGCGGCGCGTGTGACAAAGGGGCTCGCATCTTTTTCTAGAGATTGCAGAATGACTTTGCCGTCTTTTGTGAATTTCCGAGCTGCTGCGGCCGTAAAAATCATGGCCGTGTTCCAGCGTACGTTTTCGTTGTCGGACTTAATCCACTTTTTGCATGAGCTGACGATTTGCACTGGATAGCGAGACAGAAGGCCATCCCCGATCGCAAAGGGTCCTAGGTTTTTTCGAATGTACTCGGCTTCTTCGCCCATCAATGGATCTATCAGATTAAAATACGTCTTCCATTTTTTTGGTTCAGCCGACTTAGATTCATATTTGACGGCGAGAACGATGGCTCGCTTGATATTGACGGACTCGGTCTTTATCCATTTCATATATAACCCAGAGTAGTAGACAAAATCCTTTTCCAGCAAAGCCGCAAAGGTTCCTGCGGCGTACTCTCTGACGATCCAATTTTCATCGTTGGCGGCTTTTTTTAGAAGAATTTCGATGTCCTTGCGGTCGGGCCAACCACTGACAATAAGGTGTGTCCCGAGGTTTCTTGCTGTGTATTCAGAACGCTTGAGAAGCTTCTTTGCCAGTTGGTATTGTTCTTGGGCTCCAAAATGCTTCTTTAGCATTTTCTCAACTCGTCCAAGCTCGGCAACTGGAACACCCGGTACACCGTGAATAGTTCCGCTCAGAAGATACTTACCAAAGTCATCAAGTTGGTCGTTCTGTATCCAGTAAATAATTTTTTCTTCGCTTTGTTTTGTGAACATATAAGCCCCTGAGATTCTTTGTGGTAGTTTCTCATCTGGGTCATTCGAATCAAGACTTCATGTTCGCCTCGACGCATCACAAGATCCCCAAGAATAACTTTGAACCCGAATGATAGTATACCGTCGAAATGAAAAATGCGCTGACTTGCCTCTGGCTTCTAACTCCATTCATTTTTAGTGGGTGTACTTCCATGCCAACCGCTCCCGTCGAAAAGTCTTATCTTGATTGGCAGCCTGTTCTGAAAGCCGAAGAGGTATTTCAGCAAACGGTTGGATTTTCTTTTCTCTCGGTCGACGAATCGGGACGATTGTTTTGGGTTGAAAATAGACCTGAAGAAGGTGGCCGCTCAGTTCTAATGATGAAAACCGCTTTAGGCGAAATTCGTGACGTTATTCCCCAGCCATTTTCGACACGAAGTCGTGTTTTTGAGTATGGTGGCTTTCCTTATGCCGTTGCTAAAGATTGGGCTTATTTCGTCAATCTAAGAGACCAGCGAATTTACAAAATCAATCTAGATAATCTGACGAAAGCACCTGTTCCGCTAACGACGGAAAAAACCAAGGATGGCTCGCTTGGAAAATACGTCGACTTGAATTTGTCACCAGACGGAAGATGGTTGCTCTTTGCTTACGAAAAGGAAATCCCCAAGAAAGAAGCAGTCAATCAAATTGGGGCAATTGATTTGCAAAATCCCAATCTTCAAGACGCTCAGATTCTAGCGTCAGGCGCGGATTTTTATAAGTCTCCTAAACTCTCCGTCGACGGCAAATCGTTGGCTTGGCTACAGTGGAGCCACCCTTATATGCCTTGGGATTCCACCCTTCTTTATCAAGCCTCGTTCGACAGCGGGAAAATCCGCAATAAGAAACTCGTCGCGGGTTCAGAGTTTTCTTCTATTTCAAGCATCTGCTATCTGCCCAATGGTGAGTTAATTTTCGCAGCCGATTTCGCCAGTAAAAGCGAAAGTTCGTTTGAGAATTTCTATAACCTCTACGGTTCCAAAAATGGAAAAGTCAGAACCATCACCAAAGAGTTGATGGACTTCCAACAGTTCCGCTGTGGTTCAGACAAGATTTTTGCAATGGCTCTAAAGGAAAGTGAACGCCATATTCTTGAGGTGGCGCCCGACACTGGAAGCATTCGAGAAATCAAGATTGCACCCGTCGCTTCATCAGTTCCTGTTCCCTATAAAGACAAATTATTTCTTGTAGGAGTCATGGCAAAGGGACCCAGCCAGCTGCTCGAATTGGACCTTAACGGAAAATCTAAAATAATCAAGAAATCCTCTGAACAGAAGATAAATGAAGCGGATGTTAGCGAGGCCAAAGCCATCTCATTCCCAACCGAAGGCGGGCAAAAGGCTTACGGATATTTTTATCCACCGGTAAATTCCAATTACCAAGCTCCGCTCGGTGAAAGGCCACCCGTGCGTGTCTTAGTGCATGGTGGACCTACCAGCATGACCCAACCTGGATTTTCCAAACAACTTCTGTTTTGGACGTCGCAAGGATATGCGGTTTTTGATGTCAATTATCGGGGCTCCGTAGGTTTTGGCCGTAAATTTCGCGACGCTCTTCTAAAAAAGTGGGGAATTGCAGAAATCCAAGACGTGAAGGCTGGCCTAGAATACTTGCGACAACAAAATCTCATTAGCGATAAAGCGGTTGTGTCCGGGGGTAGTGCTGGCGGCTATACTGTCCAAAGATTGCTTACGGTCTATCCAGACCTTTTTTCGACTGGGGCCAGCCATTTCGGCATTGGTAATCTTGTGACTCTCCAAAAGCTCACTCACAAGTATGAATCTCATTACCTCGAGCGGCTTATCGGAGGAACTTTAAAAACGAATCTTGATGAATACAAAGACCGCTCTCCCATCAATCATCTTTCCAAGTTGAAAAGCCCGATGATTATATTCCAAGGTTCTGATGACAAAGTAGTTCCTCCCGAGAATTCTAGGGAAATGGCCGAAATTCTGAAGAAAAAAGGCATCCCTTACGAATACTATGAATATCCTGGTGAGGATCACGGGTTTCGCAAGAAAGAGAACTTAGTCGACTCTCTGCAAAAGGAGTCCGTTTTCTTTAAAAAGATTTTGAAAGCAAATTCGGTTTTATAAAGCTTCTACGATTGTGCCGACCCGACTCTATAAAAGGGGCGTGTCGTTTGGGCTCTCCAAAGTCGTCAGAACTCGTGAATTGTTTTCAGTGGGGTTAGTGGGTGTGGCGGACCGTTAGAGGCCGAACTATGGTCTTGGGCCATGAGACATCTGGTTTTTGTTTTTATCATGGCGATTCCCCTGGGGGCTTGGTCGGACGGTGGGAGTCGAATGGATATTTCCGAGTTCACCGAGCAGGCTTTGAAGCTGGATGTTCCGTTTCAAACCGCGAAGTTGGATGAAGAGATCGCCGAGTTTCGCCGGCAGGCGGTCGATAATTTGTATCGGGGAACGCTTGAAGCGAGCCCCTATTTTCGTAAGTACGATATCGATGAGCCCGTTTCGGTTCGCACCAATAATTTTTTGAGCAGTGATTTTGAAGAACAGGGTTTGAATTTTGCCTACACTCAATTTTTGCCCTTAGGAACTCGCATCACTTTAGGCACCGACCAGATTTGGGAGAACACGCGCCAGGCGAACTTTGCCAAAGAGCATGGCTACTCGGTCAGCCTGATTCAGCCGCTCTGGCGCAATAGTTTTGGCCGCGCCGGCAGGCTCAATCGCGAATCTGCAGAGGTCGCGGTCGCCGCGCAAAAAGCCAAAACTCGAGTTAGCCATGACGAGGCCTGTGATCGTGCCGTCACCACTTACATCGACGCATGGACGCAAATCGAAAGAGCCCGCTTTACCGACGAGATTGCCGAACAAGCGGCCGATCTCTTTAAGAAAAGTGAGCCTTCATTCAAGCAAGGCCAAATCGGACGTTTGGATTGGTGGGGTGTTCAGTCGGAACATCTGAATTTACAAAAACAACAGAATCAGGCGCGCCAGCGACTAACTGCTTTTCGCTTAAGATTAGTCAATCTGGTACCCGCGATTCGCGAACGACAACTGACTAATCCGGAAGAGCCCTTTCAACGCCTTCTTGCGCAAGTGAAATCCGAAAAGCCCAAAACGCCCACCGACGAAGAACTTTACTACCAGAAATTGTATCAGGCGCAGCTGATCAAAACGCGGGCCGAAAAATCCAATGCGCTTCCCGATTTGGATCTTAAGCTCAGCCGCACCACCGGCGATGGCACACTGGTCAGTGAACGCTATAAAGACGTCGACACCAGCGTTTCCTTAAACCTGACTTGGCAAATCAACGATGCGGGCATTCACGCGAACCGGCAAATTGCTGGCCGCGAAGCCGAGCGTGCGCTTTTAAAAAATCGCGAATTGGCGCGGGTGCGTGAAGATCGTTTTATCGAAAATGTCAGCTCGCTCACAAGCCAGGCCGAACAGATCCAGCTTGAAAAACAACGGGTTCAAATTCTAAGCAAAATCACTGACGAACAAAAGCGACGCTTTGTTCAGGGTCGCATCGATTTTCAAGACTTTTTGCGCGTGCGTGAACAATGGTTCAGCGCGCAGACACAATTTTTAGAATTGCAGGCCAATTACTGGGCGGGTTTAAGCCGACTGTCGTTGCAAGAAAATTTCCCCATTCCATTTTGTAAGGCGGACTTGTGAAAAAGCTGATCGATTTATTTATCGAAAAAACGGCCTGGGTGAACGGCATCACGATTGCGATCACCGTCGCAGGGCTAGTCGCTTTGTACGGTATGAAGCGCGACTTGCATCCTCCGTTTAAATTTAACTACGTTAAAGTCAATCTGACTTATCAGTACGGTTCAGCCGAAGAAATTGAACGTCTGATCACTTACCCTTTAGAAGAAGCCCTCAGAGACATCCCCGGCGTCGAAGAGATCACCTCGCGCACGAAGGTTGGCGGTACCAGCATCATCCTGAAGTTTCCGACTTCGGTTAAGAACTTGCCCGAAAAGATAGAAGAAGCGCGCAGCCGCATCATGACCCAAACTCGCTACCTGCCCAAAGACATCCGCGAAGTGACGGTCACCCAAGTCAGCGACAACGAGATCTTCGTCGCAAACCTGGGTATCACCGGAATCGATCCGCAGAATTGGGATCATCACCGCTTTCTTGAATATCTGAAGAATAAAATCCGCGTGGTTCCTGGCATCAACAACGTGCAGAATT
>JBEIHA010000157.1:0-7355 GCA_040381635.1 Pseudobdellovibrionaceae bacterium | reverse complement strand
GATGTGCGATGTGCGATGTGCGATGTGCGATGTGCGATGTGCGATGTGCGATGTGCGAGCCTCGAGGCTCGAGGCTCGATTCTTTCTAACGCGCCTTTTCCTGTCTAGACAGGAAACCCCGCGTATAAACAAAATATGTTTTAACTTATCTTTTAACTCGCAGCAGAGATCGCGAACCGCCAAAGGGTTTCGGGCATAATTTAAGTCGATTCCCCAGATGGCAAGCAATATCAAGTACTTAAAATATGGCGCCCTTCCTAGCGGAGAGGCGCTGCAGCATAACCACAGACCCCGGAACCCATAAAACACCCGCTCGCTCGCGGGTGTTTCCTCAAACCAGCCCCGCTCGCACGCGGAATCAGCCTCCAAATATCCGGCGCAGCCAAGACGGCCGCGCGCGAGCTACTGGGGGCGGTAAGGTTTGTACTCCATACCCAAGTCTTTAGCGACCGGTTCGTAAACAACGTGTCCGCCGTAAACATTCAAGCCTTTGAACAAAGCCGCATCTTTGGCAATCGCGTCTTCAACACCCATGGCCGCCAGCATAGAAGCGTAACGGATGGTGGCCGAAGTCAAAGCGTAGGTCGAAGTGCGCGCCACGACGCCGGGCATGTTCGGCACGCAATAGTGAATCACGCCGTCCACTTCATAGGTGGGATTGGTGTGAGATGTCGGTCGACAAGTCTCGATGCAACCGCCTTGATCGACAGCAACGTCAACCACGACCGCACCCGGACCCATCGAAGTCACCATGGCTTTCGAAACCAAAGTCGGAGCTTTGTGCCCAGTAATCAAAACCGCACCCACCAGCAAATCACAATCGGCAACGGTCTTTTCGATATTGCCCATATTCGAGTACAAAGTTGAAATGCGGCCTTGGAAAATATGATCCAAGTACTCTAAACGAGCACGATTTACGTCCAAGATCGTGACCTCGGCACCCAAACCTACGGCCATCTTCGCGGCGTTCACTCCGACGATACCGCCGCCGATGACGGCGACACGACCGCGGGCCACGCCCGTCACTCCACCTAGCAAAATGCCTTTGCCGCCGTGGTCTTTTTGCAAGTAGTACGCACCGACCTGAGTCGCCATGCGCCCCGCCACTTCCGACATCGGAGTCAACAACGGCAGCGAGCCATCGGCAAACTGAATCGTTTCGTAAGCAACGGCTTTTACCTTGCGTTCAACCAACACGCGGGTGAGCTTGGGTTCAGCGGCTAAGTGCAAGTACGTGTACAAGATTTGATTTTCACGCAGCAGATCGTATTCGTCCGGCAGCGGCTCTTTCACTTTTACGATCATGTCCGCTTTCGCGTAGATCTCTTTTTTCGTGAGCAAGATTTTTGCGCCCGCGCGTTCGAAATCGGCGTTTGTGATGCCGCTGCCGACACCGGCATCGTTTTCGACGTAGACCGTGTGACCTTCTTTGACTAACTGCTTAGCGCCCGACTCGGTCAAGCCGACGCGGTTTTCGCTGATCTTAATTTCCTTAGGAACACCGATGATCATGATTCCCCCGAATCTGTTTGTCTGTAACGCCAAGTTTTATCGTGTCCCACAGCCGCGGGTCAATGAGTCGGTCGAATATTAAGATTAGCCGCCAAGCGTGGTGCTATCAAACGCAACAGGCAGGTCCGCGCCCAGCTCGATGTGTCGATAACGGTCAGGCGAATCTATGATCTTTCGGACCAGGCGGTTCATCAGGTCGTGCCCCGCTTTATGGAGCACCACGTGACCCATCAACGGCATGCCAAGAGTCACCAAATCGCCCAGAGCGTCCAAAACTTTGTGACGCACAAACTCGTTCTCCCAACGAACGCCTCCGGGATTGAGGATTTCGGTGTGATCCAAAACAACCGCATTGTCCAGCGAACCACCTAACGCAAGCCCACGCGCATGCATGGCTTCAACGTCCTTCATAAAGCCGAAGGTACGAGCGCGGGCAATCTCACGCGCGAAACTTTGCTCGGTGATGTCGATGTCGAAAGTCTGCTGGCCAATCTTAGGGTGCGCGAATTCGATCGTGGCCGAAATTCTTAAGCCATTGTAGGGCGAAACATAGGCATGCTTGTCTTGATCGCCCATAAAAATCGGCTGCGTGATGTAGGCGTACTTGCGGGGTTGGTTTTGCTCAGCCAAACCGGCCGCCAAAATGGCTTCTAAGAAGGGGGCAGCACTTCCGTCGCCAATCGGAATTTCGGGACCATCGAGTTCAATAAACAGATTGTCGATGCGCAGGGCCGCGACCGTCGACAAACAATGCTCGACCGTAGAAACCGAGAACGCGTCCCCACCGAGGGTCGTGGCCATGGTCGTTGCCGTCACTCGGTCGGCCTGGGTGGAAATCGCAGGTGACCCAGCCATGTCGCGACGGACAAAATAAATACCAGTGCCTTCGGGCGCAGGACAAAAGGTCAGGCGCGCGGGCTTTCCGGTGTGGAGTCCGATGCCTTCAACGGTGGCCCGCTGGCGAATGGTTCTTTGCAAAAACATGGATGGGTTCTCCTCGCGCTATCTCTGTATACAAGTCTTATGCCGCTAAGATTCAGTTAGAGTAAAGTCTAAGCGAGGCCAGCTAAGCCACCGAAATTTCAACAAACAGGCGAAGGTCGAGTGGAGAGGTCGGGCGTCTTTTTCGCAACAAGTGTTGTAAAAAGGATGCTGTGGTTGATGCGTTGCCACGCATGCTACAGTTTAGGAATGAATTTTCGGATGGGTCTAATCGTGTGCATGCTTTTTGGGCTATCGGCCTGCAGCTCATCTCGTTCGAAGTCGAAATCCCACTATATGATGCCCTACACAGATGGCGGTAGCACGGCTCCGGCTGCGGCGTACGCTGCCGATGATTTTACGTTTCGCAAAAGCATGCCCGACCGCCGCGACTGGAAGCCCTGGGAATTCTATTATAAGCATTGTTCTGAGGCCGGTCAGAAAGCCTATTTTTCGAAGACCGCTTACGACTGCAGCGGCCCCTACTACTGAATATCAGCCTTCTATTTTCTTCATGTGCTGACGGCTTAGTTCAGTGATGACTCGGCCCCGGGGGGTTTTTTGAATCAAACCTTCTTGTAGAAGAAAAGGTTCATAAACCTCTTCCAACGTGTCCGCTTCTTCAGAAAGCGCGGCCGACAAAGTGTCTATCCCTACCGGGCCACCTTGGTACTTGTCTTGAATCAAACTTAAAATTCGGCGGTCCATGGGATCGAGTCCCAATTGATCGACTTCGAGTTCGTTCAAAGCGTACTCTGCCAATTTCGCATCGATATGCCCATCACCGTGAACATCGGCGTAATCCCGCACCCGCTTCAGCAAGCGGTTGGCCACGCGCGGAGTTCCGCGCGAACGCCTAGCGATTTGGTCGGCACCGTCGTCTTCAAGATTGATGTTCAAAAGAGAGGCCGAGCGTTTCAAAATTGTCGTCAGCGCCGAGCGGTCGTAAAAACTTAAGCGTTCAACAATCCCGAAGCGATCGCGAAACGGCGCTTTCAAAAGGCCGGCGCGCGTGGTGGCGCCGACTAAAGTGAACGGACTTAAGGGAAAACGCATCGAGCGCGCCCCAAGTCCTTCGCCGGTAACAATATCGATGTAGAAATCTTCCATCGCTGAATAGAGATACTCTTCGACGTCGCGATTTAAGCGATGAATCTCGTCGATAAAAAAGACCGAGCCCGGTTTTAGCGAGGTCAGGATCGCCGCCAAATCACCTTTACGATGAAGAGCTGGCCCCGAAGTGGATTTGAAATCGGCTTCGAGCGTATTGGCCAGAATATGCGCCAGTGTGGTTTTACCTAAGCCCGGGGGACCGCAAAGCAAGGCGTGATCCATCGGCTGACCGCGTTTTTTCGCCGCCATCGTGAAGACCTTAAGCTTTTGCTTCACTTTGTCTTGGCCGGGGAAGTGTTCGAAAACCTGAGGGCGCAAGGTGACTTCTAGACCTGCATCGTCTTCTTTTTTATCGCCATCGATGTAACGTTCGATATCCATGTCGTTCATCCCCTACTGAGTCAGCGCCGAAAGGGCCCGGCGCAAGCCGACTTCCAAGTCCGTTTCCGCAGGCATCGAATCGACGACCTTTTCCACGTCGCCCAAGCGGAATCCCAAATTCACTAAAGCCGAAACAATTTGCGGACGCGCAGTGAAGCGCGAAGAAGCCGTGCCCACTTCGCTGCGCACCAGTTTGCCCTGAAGAGTGAGCACGATTTGCTCGGCCGTCTTCTTACCGATCTTCGGTAACTTCGAAAGTGCGCCGGTGTTTGAGTCCTCAATCCACTGCATGATTTGCTTGGAGGGCGCACCGCTTAAGATATTCAAGGCGCTTTTTGGTCCGACGCCGTTCACCTTAGTTAAAGATTGAAATAAAGCCCGTTCTTCTTCCGTAGAAAATCCGAAAAGAGTGAAAGCATCTTCGCGCACGTGGGTATGAACCCAAACTTCAACGAAGGTCTTACCTTCCAGGTCCTGAAGACTTTGCGTTGAACAATGCACTTCGTAGCCCACGCCTTGCACCAGCAAGATCAAGTGATCGGTGGCGAAACGCAATGGGCGCCCTTGTAAGTATCCAATCATAATTCGTTCTCCGATTCCTTATTCAAGGCGCGTTTCATGCGGGCGTTCACGTCGCGCAAACGAGCATGAGTGATCGCTAAAGCCAAAGCATCCGAAGCGTCGGCCGTCATTTCACGCGGTTTCATCTTCAAGGCGGCCAGTACAATCATCTGCACGTGGTCTTTTGAGGCGCCGCCCGTCCCCGTAACGCATTTCTTAACATATTTGGCCGCGTACTCTTCGATGCCGACCCCATTCGCTGCCGAAGCCATCAAACAAACGCCGCGCGCATGTCCCAGTTTAAAAGCACTGTCGGCATTTTTGCCGAAAAATATTTTTTCCACAACCGTTGTATGGATGCGGTGACGGCTAAAAATCGCTTGCAAGGTCTCGTACAAAACTTTTAAACGTAGGGCGAGCGGATCCCCTTGATTCAAGGCAATCACGCCGCTTTCGATGTAGCCAAGGTCGTCACCGTCGACGCTGATCACACCAAAACCCGCAAAGCGGGTGCCGGGATCCAAACCAAGAATTAAATCGGCCATGACTTTTCCAACCTATTGCGACAATCCAATTTAAATGAGAAACTTAAAGAACAATGCAAGAAATCCAGTCTGAGCTCATTGAAAAGTATCAACTGCTCTTACAAAAAGATCCGAAGTCCCAAGTGTTCGCCCCACTTACCGAAGCGTACCGCAAAATGGGATTACTGGAAGAGGCTTTTCGCATTGCCGTGCGCGGTGTGCAGTTCAACCCTAGCTTCGGGGGAGGACGCATAGCATTAGCCAAGGTTTTCTTGGACCGCGACAACGCGGCCGGGGCCTTAGAGGAACTGGAAAAGGCGGTGGACCTTTCGCCCGACAATATCCTCGCGCACTCTTTACTAGGCGATTGTTATTTGAAGGCCTCACGTCCGAAGGATGCTTTGCGCTCCTTCAAAATGGTTCTGTTTTTAGCGCCGACCAATGAAAAAGCGATGAAGGCCGTGCGCAAGCTTGAGGCGCTTACGGCCGATGAATACGAAGAAGATCTTTTTGAAATGACCAGGCTTCCGCAGGTGGACCATGTACGCACGGAAAATGCTACGCCGCTTAAGCCGGTGAACGAAAAGCAAACCTCGGATCTCGAGCGTATTCTCTCTCTGGTGGACGCCTTTATTGTTCGCAACGATATTGAGAAGGCGACTCGGACCCTGAAGGATTCAGAACGCTCGTTCGGCGCGCATCCCGAATTGGTGAAGCGGCTAAAACTGGTCAATCAACGTGCTTACCAGGTCGACGAGCCCGCCGAGGCGGCGGAGGCCGCGGAAATCGGCGTGCCCAACCGCAAAAGTCAGGCGCTCGACAACAAAATCGATTTGCTGCGCCATCTTTTGGCCCGCGTGCAGAGATATTCTTAAGCATTTACTTCCCCCCTTCTTTCCATTAAATCTTTAGATCTCCCTTAACTAGAGGTCCTTAATGATTGATCTGAGTGAATTCAAACGCGGCATTAAAATTTTGATCGATGGCCAACCCTATTCGGTTGTCGAATTTCAGCACGTGAAGCCCGGCAAAGGGAATCAGTTCACGCGCACCAAACTCAAGCAACTGATCACTGGCGCAAACCTCGAGCGCACGTTCAAATCCGGCGAAAAATTTGGCGTGCCCGACGTGGCCTACAAAGACATGGCCTTCTTGTACAAAGATGAAGGTGGCTTCAACTTTATGGATCAAACCTCCTACGAACAAGTCGCCTTAAGTGCGGAACTGCTGGGTGATGCCGCCAATTACTTGACTGAAAACCTGGTGGTCTCGGTCTGCTTTTTTAATGACCGTGCGGTCGGGGTGGAAATGCCGAAGTCTGTGGCGCTGAAAGTCGTGCAGACTGATCCTGGCCATAAGGGCAATACGGTAACCAATACCTACAAAGCCGCGACCATGGAAACGGGCCATATCGCGCAAGTTCCATTACACATCGCCGAGGGCGATGTTTTGAAAATCAGCACCGAAGACGGGGCCTACGTCGAGCGGATTTCCTACAAGTAGCGCTCGCTGTCCCGGGGCCAGCACGGTTTTTTTGCGCATAAGGTCAGGCCTCGCGGCCTGGTCCAAATTCATAGGACAATATAAAGACATATTTGCTGTTGAACTTAGCTTTCCCAACGGGAAGCTTTGGACTTTTATGCGGTGGGACGGACAACTTTGGATTCGATCAACGAACTGGAACTGCGCAATCTTCTCAAGCGGAAACTTCCCGCCAAAGATTTGCTCGCAAAAATTTTGTCGGCGCTGACCAGCACGCAGTTGGAATGGGAAGAAAAGCGCCCTTTCTTCGCGTACCTCTTTGCTACCCACCGCCATGCCACTTTAATGGCCACGATGAAAGAGGCGATCGACGCGAAAGAACGTATTCCCTACGACATGCTGATGGCCCTGACCGGCGAAGCTTTGATTCAACCGAAGTCCGCGGTGCTGGAATCGGTCATCAAAGGAATGAAAAAACAAGAGGCCAACGAAGACGTGTTTGCCTCGCGCGAGTGGGACAAATGGGATAAACGAATTCCCGCTTTGCGCAACGAACTGCTCGAAGCCAAGGTGAAAGAGCAAGGGCAATTCAAAGCGAATCTCATCGATAAATTTGAGTTCTTGAAAAACCAGCGCATGGCTGAGCAAGCAGGTCGCGTGCTTCGCCGGATGGTGGAACTTTATCCCGATGATCCGCAACTAAAAAAGATTAAACAAAACTACGAAGAAGAATGGGCGAACAATGTGCTGTCCGCCCACATCGCGCAATTGGGCGATGAGAAGTTCGATCGCACGCGCACG
>JBEIHA010000156.1:0-7367 GCA_040381635.1 Pseudobdellovibrionaceae bacterium | reverse complement strand
TTGCCCAAGCGGTCGTGCATAGTGCCGAGGAAGAAACGCAATTGAGTGTTCGCGGGAAATCTTTCGCAAGCGGCCGCCAACATGGCCGCCGCTTTCTTGTACGACTTTGTTTCGTCGAGCAAGGTGGCATAGAAGGCGTAAAGCTCGGGAACATCGTCTTGTTCCTTTAAAGCTCTCTCCACAACCTCCACCGCTTTATCCACATCTCCGGATTGCTTCGCGATATTTGCGATGTGCAAAATGGCTTCGGGATAGTAGGTGCTGCCAACCGGAATCTTTTTGTAATTCATAATGGCCAGATCAAATTTGCCGATCTCTTCGTAAACCGCTCCCAGATAGCGGCGAACCTTGTCGCTTTCGGGTGCTTGCTGCAAAACATCCTCCAGCCGAGTGGCCGCGGCCTCGTATTGCTTCTGCTCAATCAAGATCAAGGCAATCTGAATTTTGATGTTCAGATTGTCTCGCTCAAAGCCGTCGAGAATTTCAAGCTGATCCAAGGCTTTCTCGAATTGCTCTTGATCTAGGTAGTAATGACTGAGCGACCGAGCCATTTCGCGTTCGGGCCCGAACTTCTCCTGATAGCTTTTCAGCAGCTTTTCCATGTCGGCGCCTTTGTCTTGCGCACGCAACAACATGGCGAGAGCCATGGCGGCTTCGGGATATTCGGGCTTTATCGAAAGTGCTTTCGCGAAAGCCTTCTCGGCTTCGGCGTAATACGGCATGCCCTGTTCCGAGCGAACACGTCCGATGTAATAGTGGGCGCGCTCGGTGTCGGCGAAATTCGTATTGCGTGTTAACGAATCAAAATATTTGATCGAGTCATCGTAACGTCGTTCTTCCGCCAAGAGGGCGCCCAAATAGATCGCCGCCTCGGGATGACCCGGCTGCGCTTCAAGGACGGCTTCAAACTGCTTACGAGCGGGCTCGAAAGTTTTTAGTCCCGAGTACAATCCACCCAACAGCATACGCGCGTCGATATTTTCGGGCGCCATCTCCACCGCGATCTCACCCTGCTCCACCGCTTCGGTCACCATGCCCATGCGTACATATTCAGCAGCTAGGCGCATGCGTACATGCACGGACTTCGGATCATAAATCAGCGTAAGTTTGAACTCTTCCACCGCACGCGGGGATTGTCCCTCGTAAGCCAAAGTCTCACCCATGGTGAAATGATAGTCGGCCTGGCTGCTTAAATAGGTGTCATCGAGGACCGGAGATTTGCTTGAAGAGTAATCAGGTGGGGTCATTGAGATCGGTGCCGGATTCAGGTTCGAAAGATTCGAATCGCGCAGGTGATTGCCTTTTTGCCCAAAACTTGAGCAGCCCGTGATGAACCCCAAGGTGAGAAGGAGCAGGGGTAAGAGTAGTTTTTTCATTGCGGCCTTTCAGGCGTCCCAGCCAGATTTTCCATGTATAGAAATCGGATTTTTTGCTTAGAAGCTTGACGAAAAACGCCTTAAAAAAGGTCGAGTTAGCGAAAGAAGGTATAAGCTGGGTTATAGAGTCCCCCAGTCATTCCAATAGTTTATGTTAATCATAAACCGGTGTCGGTCGTGCCGGTCGTAAGTCCGGATTATTCCGGTCCTTGGTCGTTCACCCAAACTTTTGCTGTACGATGTCAAATGAGTAACAAGTCAGCATGCCGGGTTGTGTCTTAGTTCTTGAATTTATTGAAAGATGCAGGATGGCTAGCTTGACAAGGTGTGACGGGCGGGAATACGGTCAGCCCGAGATTTTATAGCTAACGGAGTCATTTTCCGCACAAGACCACTGCTCGAGAGGGAGGCTTTCTTTGAACCAAGAGATCATGACAAATCGGCCTAACGCGAAGACCAAAATTATCAAGCGTTACCAAAATCGCAAACTCTATGACACGCAACAGAGCTGCTACGTGACGTTGGACGACATCGCCAAGATGATCCGCTCCAGCGAAGACGTCATGGTCATCGACAACAAGACCAAGAATGACATCACTGCGGCCACTTTGACGCAGATCATTTTTGAATCTGAGAAAAAAGCGTCCCAGTACGCTCCGCTCTTCACGCTTCGCGAAATCATCCAAAACGGCAACGGCAGTATCTCGAGCTACCTCGCTAAATTGGGTGCCTTCCCGCAAGATTACGCGGAAAAACAAGCTCAGGCTCAACTTGAAGCCGCTCAGAAATTGGATAGCAACGGCAAGATTTTCCATGACGATCTGAAAAAGTCGTTAGACGAACGTGTCGCTTCGGCCGCAAATGCCGCCACCGCCGCCAAAGAGCTCGAGCGCGGCTTCAGCAATGACCTTCCCGATCTGCCGAATTCGAATCGCAGCCTCGGTCAGTAGTCGCGGGCGACGTGCCTCTATTTCAAATAAAGAAATGAAAAAACCTGGCGGAAGCTGGGTTTTTTTATGCGACCTGAAGATAGACGTGAAAAAGGTGTGGCCCCGTACGGAATGGAACGATCAACGTTCGCGCCGATTCGTCCTGGGCGAGCTTGTGACGGCGCCCCACCACCACCTGGGGTGGCGAAGCGAGTGCCCCCGCACTGAAAGAAGCCGTGATCGAGCGAAACTGCCCGTGGATAACATTCAGCAACTCGCCGACTCCGTCTTCCACGCTGGCATCGATTTCATCAAAATCGGATTGGTAGATGCGGTTGAGAATAAAAAAAATGGTTTCCTTGGGAAAACTCAAAGCAATCACCCCGCCCTTAAATGGCTGGAACAAATGCATTTCGCCAGATACATCGCCAAGCGTCTCGACTTGAGACTTAACCGAAGGATCGAGCATGACTACGTCGGTTCCGGCCATCGTTTTTAGAGTTTTCTGTACGGCGAGATTCATCGCCTTCACCGCCTCGGCGTTAGTCACCTTCAACCTCCAATCCTAAAGATTCGAAAATGCGCGAAACTTTCTTTTCGAATTCGGCGGCGACAAAGGGCTTTGTGATGTAGTCGGCTGCGCCGCGCGCCAAAGTCGCAACGGAGTCATTCTTATCACCCTGAGCAGTGACTATCATAAAATGAAGTGCCCTAGTTTCGGGCTTGGAGCGGCAGGCGTCGAGAAGTTGCAAGCCGTTCATTCCGGGCATGCTGATATCTGAAAACACAATATTGAAGGGTTCACCTTCGCTTATCGCATGCTGGATTTTCAAAAAGGCCTCTTCGCCGTTGACAGCATTATCGATGGCACCAATTTTAAATGGCACCAACGCGTTGCGGATAAACAAGCGCGCAAGCGCGGAGTCGTCGACAATCAGAACGCGGATTTTTGAACTCGAGATCTTCATTATTTCGATCCTCTCATCCTGTTCTTTTCGGTGGATTCACGGTTTTAGATAAATTGCCCTAAAGTGAACCGTCTAAATTTGAGAAAGTCCTAAAACGAGCGCCCGAGCATTTCGTTCCCATGTGCTAGTTGCCCGGACTTTTCGTTGTTATGCCATACGCTCAATTTGCCTCCGAGACAAGCGCTTCGCAGAAGGTTACCCTACGTCACAACGAAAGGACGCCATGAAATATCTAGCCCTGCTTTTGCTCTTCGCCAATTCTGCGTGGTCCGCCGCACCCTCGTGCGATCCCGACTGGCGCACCTGGATGAAATGTAAGACGGATGACCAATGTACGGTCGTCCCCGACGAATGCGGGATTTCCCGCTGGTCGCTCAACAAAAAACAAATTAGTAAGATGGATCGATATCGCGAATGCCTTAAGAAAAAAGGCGATAACTGTCCGACGGATCTGGATCCTATAGTACTGAAGCCAACCCAAACCAAATGTCACAAATCAATTTGCAAACGATTGGCGGACATTGTTAGCGAAGCGATCATGAAGGAGAACGAAGCCGAATTGTCTTCAACCCTGCAAGAAGCCGGCGATATCGATTTGCCCTTAAGCCATATTTACGAAACCGCGCTGTCGCTCTCGGCGATGAACGCCCGTCCAAAACTGGTTGAATTCTTGATCGCCAAAGGCGCCAATGTGAACCACCAAACTTCGACCCGCTACACGGCGCTTATGTTCGCGGCCATGTCCAGAACAGGCGAGGCGAAAGACCGAATCGAAACCGTTAAGATCCTTTTGCAGCACGACGCCGACAAATCGATACGCAATATCCACGGGGAATCCGCGGAAGACGCCGCGAAGAAAGCGAAAAGCTCTGAAATTTTGAAATTGATCCAGGCCGCGCCCTAGGCCTTGAGCCTAAGCGGCTTTTTTACGCTCGCGTTGAACGCTGCACGTCGGAACCCTGGGAGGAAAAGGTCACGGGGAAAAAGATCCGGACGCTATCTCAGCGAGCGCCAGGTAAGGAAGGATTTGCGTTTGGCATCGACCTTGACCTCGGTCCAGTCCATGAATTCGTCAGTAGGGTTGTCAGAACTATCGAGGCCTACCACACGTATCCGGTATTTCCCGGGCTTGAGGCGCACTTTAGCAATTTGGAAAGTGGCCGGCAGAGAGAGCCATTGGCGAAGATCCGCTTGATCGGCAATGTTCGAGGCGATCCAAGCGAGATCGCCGAGCAATTGATTTTTTTGACGAATCTGATCAGCCACCACCGCTTTCGTTGCAATCCCCGCCGCGCGCATAGCAATCAACCCCGCGTATTGTTCGTCGAGTTGTTTGATCGCCACATCACTGATATCGACCACGCGTTGTGTGACCTCAGTCACACCTTGATCGATTTCCAAGCGCGCGCGCACGGTGCGTGCGAAGTTCGGATAAAGCTTCGGAATGCGCGGAAAGCTGGGGTGTGGTTTTTTGCTCGGCCCCCAGCCTTGTTGGTAAACTAAGATCACTTCGCCATTGTTCTTAAGGTCCCCCGGCTTAATGCCGGGAAATTCTTTGCGCCACTTGGCCACGTCTTCTTCGCGCCGGGCGGCCATACCCGCTCGAATCAGGTCTTCTTTAAGGTAAGGCATGCTATTGCCGAGCTCGTAAGCTTTTTTGAAATCGATGTAGGCGCTATCCCAGTTGCGATTGGCCTCCCAAATTAGGGCCGAAAGATAAAACGCGAAGGGATTCTGTTGGTAATTCTTCTTACCTTCGAATCTATACTTATACAGTTTGTCATTGAGCTTGCGCGTTTCGACCTGCGCTTCCTCCAGTCGACCCATCATTAAGAAATTGATCGCCAGCATACCGTTGATCAAAACCTTTTCGTAGTCGTCGGCTTTGTACTGAACCATTCCTTCATTTAGCAGAAGAGAGCCGGTGATCCGACTTACGGAATGATAGTCCTTAACTTCGGTCAAGTCTTCGGCCCGCAAGAAAGCTTTGTTGCTCTCATCGAAGTTGCGCGCAATTTGTTGGGCTGTTCCGTATTCAAGCAAGTAGACGACCTGGTCATCGCCATCTTTGAACGCTTTCTCTTTGATTTTGGCGGCGGCATCTTCTGGACGGTTGTCGCGCAAGGCCCCTCGGAAATCAGAAAGTTGTGCGTGATAAGTCGCACACGCGGAAAGGGCTGGAAGAACCAGCCCTAACGTTATCCATCGCATCCATGCCGGTGGATGTTTCACCAATTTGAATTAAATCCCGACGCGCTTTTTCTTGAACTGCTTGCGCAATTGCTTGTAGTCGGTCCATTGAATCAGGCCCGTCTTAAGGTTGGTCAGATTCATTGTCATTTTGTAGTATACCGTTTTGTCTTTGCCGGCCTCTTGCACGATGGAATCCAATCGACCATTCATAATGAAATCGGCGCCGATTTGACCGCCTTTGCCTTTTTTCGTCTCACGGCTGACCATGCCCGAATCCTGATAGTCGTATTCTTCGGCGATATCTTCGCGCGCCGCTTTGTCCACAAACTGGGTTTTGCCTGAACGCATCAGTTCGGCCGTGAACATATCGGCGATCGACTGAGTGTCGATGTGCTCGCTAGTTTTGTTCTGCAGGCGAGTCACCATGACGATAGGCGGACGTTTAGCCTGAGCAATGGACGGGTGCGCGGTCGCGCTAGCCACGAGGTCACGAACGGCGGACTGCATATCACTTTCGGACCATTTGTCCGTAAGCAGGTTGGTGTCTTCGACGTTTTCGTCGTACTGGCCCTTGACGAACTGGCGTGGACCGCAAGCGGTCATGGCAAATGCCGAAATCATTACGGTAAACAAAACGAATTTCTTCATACAATTTCCTCCAAAGGATTGAATCATTCTAGAAGATTGGCCGCCATTGGCAACTCAAAGATACATAGCGACAAGGCCCACGGCTTGCAAACAGGCCCGAATAGATATGAAAATCACTTCACCGGACACCGCATTTCAGTTTTTTAAACACTTTCTGACCTCCGACACCGAGGAGTTTTGGGCGGCAGCCTTGAATTCGAAAAAAGAGGTCGTGGCCAACCGCTGCCTGTTTCGCGGAACAGTGGATCACTGCACCTTTCACCCGCGCGATGTCTTTAGGTTTGGATACACACACAACGCCAGCTCGTTGATCGTGGCCCACAATCATCCCAGCGGCGACCCACGCCCCTCACCACAAGACCTTCAGCTCACCTGCCGCTTACTATGGGCGGCACGCTTTCTGGAATTGCCGGTGGTGGACCATGTGATTCTCGCGGGGTCCATCTATTATAGTTTTTTAGAACAAGGGAAAATGAAGATTCATCGTGGGTGATTCTACTGGCCGCGCTTGGCGAGCTTATCCATGATTTGGTCGATGTTGAGTTTCTTGGTGTCGGTGATGCGCTTGACGCCGACGACCACCAAGTTTTCGTTGATTTCAACCTCGTATCCGCGATCAAAGGCGGACTTGATAAAATTGCGAACAAAGGTGATACGTTCGCGCTTTTCGAGTTCGTTCACCCAGCGGCGGTTCGCCAAACGGGCATTGATTTTTTCGTCCGGGGTGCTATCGCTGTAAGACTTGCCATTCAAGTTAAGGTCCTCGTAAACGCGGTCAGCGGTATCTTCTTGATCGAATTGCACGCCATAACTGCGCGCTGAATCCAGGGCGAATTGATCTGCCTGAAGATCCGTAGTTTTCACTTTGGAGTTTTCGAGCTGCTGCGCCTGAACCATCAACTGCCGATGCATGTGTGATTCCTGCATGTGCCGGCTTACCGAAGCGTTTTGTCTGGCGGCGGTGCTGGCCATTTCGATTTGCTGAACCTTTTGTGCGGCCGCAGCGGCCAATTTAGGATCTGACGGTTGTTCGAAAAAGAGAACGCCGGCCAAAAGTAAACAGCTGGTGGAGCCCACGTAAATGATCCAACGGGGAGAAGTCGGCTTCGACGCCTTCACCGCTTGAGCCGGGGGAGCGCCCTGTTCCTCAAGCATCTTCTCCATCTTCTTCCAGCGATCCGACTCAACATCCACGATTTGTTGAGTCTGCGGGTCCAGAACCCGGTAATACTCGACGGCTTCCCGCCATTGAT
>JBEIHA010000155.1:0-7379 GCA_040381635.1 Pseudobdellovibrionaceae bacterium | reverse complement strand
GCTGGATTTTCGACTCTCGGGAAATTACCACTACATGCATTTTTGGGTTCTGACCGCCTACTTTCTAGTTTCCCAGAAATCTTTGACCATTCGTTTTTTGATTCTATGTTTTTATTTCGGCGCGGGCCTTCTGAAGCTCAATCGCGAGTGGTTGACGGGGTCTGCTATCTGGGAGAATCCTTATTTCAGTGGTGACCTTTTGCAGGCGGGCTGCATTTACGTTGTCATACTGGAATTGTTTTTGATCTTTGGTTTACTTAATCGAAGACGCTGGGTTTTCTGGATTACTATCGCGCAGCTTTTTTTGTTTCACATCGTCTCGTACTTCATCGTTTATTATTATTATCCGCTGATGCAACTGAGTCTGCTGAGCCTTTTTGTGATGGCCGAGCTGCGTTCCCCCGGTGATTTCAAATGGGCTCAGCTAAAAGAACTACGTTGGCCTTCGCTGGCTTTGTTGATTCTTTTCAGCTTGGCGCAAACGGTACCGTTTATTTTGGGTGGCGATCGGGCCATTGATACCCGTGGCCGCTTAGTGGCTCTCTCGATGTTCGATGCCTTGGTGCAATGCAAGTCCACGATCATGGCAAAATTCGAAAATCCAAATGGAGGTTTGATCGAACGGACGCAACCTAGAATTTATCGCCTTGAGCTCCGACTCAATTGCGATCCCCATGTTCTGTTGACCGAGGCGGCTTATCGTTGTCTTCAGTACAGGGAGAATCCATCATTTCGTTCGCTCGACGTTGCTTTGAAGTCGAAAAGAAAATCCGATGCCGATTTCCGTCAGGTATTTTCGTTTGAAGATCTCTGCAACCAGCCCCGCAGAGTCAACTTTTGGGGCCTAATTCGTTAGTTCAGCGAATAGCGATTTTTTTTGGTCTTTTGTCCGCGTATTAACACTTCGTTTCCCTTGCCCGTGACCGGGTACGAATACTTGTCGCCGCCGTCAGACCATTGAAAATGAAGTTCCCCGCCCATGGCTTTCCAGCTGCCGGCTGTCGAGCCGCCACCCTGGGCCTCGGAAGAAAACGTACCGTCCTTATTCAAGCGAATCGCCGCGCCGTGAGTCGGATCATCAATCCAGAACGGCGCTTTTTTTCGAACTTTTGCTCTAAGTGCGTGATCGGCAGCGCTCGGCGCCTTCGCGGGTGGAGGCAACTTTCCCGCACCATCGGCGGGAAGCATGGGGCCAGTGCTCGTGCCCGGTGCTCCGGTCGCGGGTTTAGTTTCGGTTTTCATTTCAGTGTCATCGCCGACCGCAGGAAGTGGAAGAGCAAGAGTCACGACGGTGGATAGCGCTAAGACTAAGGCCTTGTTCATCATCCTCAGATTTTAACTTGCGCCGTTTTATTCGTCTACTTCGTAAAAATTAGTTTGTTCTTTTGAATTTAACCGACAAAACATAGCTGCCGGTATTGTCTGAAAAATTCGAGCGAACTTCGTAATCTGTTTTGGTGTTCAAGGTGTCGATCATAAACAGTTCGGTAGACTTACCTTCATATGCTTTCTCAAGTGAATCCGTGCCGGGAAGAGCACGGCTATCCGAAACCAGACGTTTTTCATTAACTTTAAATGAAATCTCTTTCGCTTCGACCTTGACGGCTTCGCCCAGTGTCGCTGAAATTTTTGAAGCTAAGCTGGAGGCGACGGAAATATTCTTTTCAGAAAGACTCAAACCATTACGCACGCAAAAAATGCTGGTTTTAAACCCGCCACTGGTGGGCAAGTCTTTGATGTGAACGATAGCGCCTTTATCCCCTTTTTCCGTATAAACCAGATCGGCGGATTGGTAGGTGTAGGTGCCGGCCGGGATTGAGCTTTCGTTTTCGCCCTTATTCCATGTTTTTTGCGGGATCTTCTTCATTTCAATGGGGGCGTGGTTGGCGGGGCATTGGCGGCCGGCGATCTGATTGCGACCACCACCACTGCAGCCGGAAACCATAGCAATAATCAAAGAGGCTAAGCTAAGTACTGGGAAAAACTTCATAAAATCTCCACATCAAAAACGGGCAGGTGAGTCGCCCTAAGTTGTAACATATTGCGTTATGGGGCGCAAGTCTTTAGCCAGAATCCTGCTACGGAGGCGCCGGAGGCTGGTAAGGCTCAAACCTTAGGTTGCCGGGATTGTAGCGGAAAACGTTGAGGTGGGGAACCAATTGATTGTCGAACGACGGAGCCAAAAGCTCCATTTTCCCGTCCCCATCGACGTCGGCGATGGCCAAGCGAGTGACGTGGCCTTGGTAGTTAAAAAGTCCGTCATGTTTGTCTGGCAACTGGATGCGTTCGACCAGCTGGGTTGAGCCAGAAGCTTCGAGCTTCAAGACTTCGATGAAAATACCATCCGGGCTGCGATACTTGATCACTTTGGAATGGCTACCATCACCGAGCAAGTCGCCTTCGGCCGTGGCTAAGACTTCGCGGCCCGAGCGTGCGAAATAGCTTTGCACCGACAAGCGCAACGACGGAGTGAGAACCGCCGCTAGCAAAATCGCGGTGAGAAGAAGGAAAAAACTAAATACGACCCAGCGCTTAGCGGACATTGATCAATTCAAACAAATTTTTAGGCTTTGAGCACGACAAAACTGTATTGACGGTCGGCCTGCTGTTTCTGGCGCCGAAAGGAATGAAACTCTAAGTTCGTGACGGTGTCTTCCAGGTACTCCGCGATAGAGAGCTCTGTGCCGAAAGCCTGGCGCAATTGACGGCGCACCAGCTCGGTCAGATCGAAGTAAGACTTTGTCGGATCACTGTGTGCATGGGCCAGACCATCCCGATGTGCGGCGGCGTTTAGCAGACGCTCCGCAACGTCTTGGCCCACTTCAAAACTTGATTTCAAAATATGCGGTCCAATCGCGGCAATTCGCGGAAGTGAATTGGGAAATGCCACTTTGGCGGCGGCGCAAATATTGAGTTCGGTTCCACGCCAACCGCTGTGAATCGCGCAAACGGATTCCTCGTTCGCCAAAAGAATGGGAGTGCAATCGGCAGTCTGCGAAACTAGTGCCAGATTTCGTTCCGAAGTGAAGTGGCCGTCACCTTCTTGAATCTGGCTCGCATTGGCGAGCAAGACGTCGTTGCCGTGCACTTGCTTCAGGTAAGCAAATCGATATTGCGGGAAAAAGTCTGCGGCCGCTTCCCTTGTAAAGTTGCGGTTGCCGAAGAAAAAGACCGCGTAGGCCGTCTCAAGCCGATATCCGATCTTTAACTCTTCTCGAATTTCAGCTTTGAACATGGGTGGCTTGGGCCATTCGCGCAAGCTCCTCGGGCCAATCGACCTTAAATAAAAGTTGTTCACTATGGCGCGGATGAGCAAAACCGAGCTCGCAGGCATGTAGGCCCATGCGGCTGACAAAATCCAACTTTTTATCCTTAACGCGCGCACCGTAAACCGGATCCCCCAGAATCGGCAGTCCCTTTTCGGACAGATGCACGCGAATTTGGTGGGTGCGTCCGGTCTCGAGTTTCAGCTGTAGCCACGAAAAATCTTTGTTCGATACTAAAGTCTTGTAGTGTGTGATGGCATGCTTGCCCTTACTTTCGTGCGAGGCAAAGCGCTTTCGGTCCGAGGGATGACGCGATAGAAGCGAGCGAATCGTACCATCGCGGACCGATGGCCGACTATGCGTGATGGCCCAATAAATTCGGTGCGTGGTTCGCTCTTTAAACTGCTTCGCCAATCCCTGATGCGAAAAATCATTCTTGGCGATCACCAGAATTCCGCTGGTGTCCCGATCTAAGCGATGGACGATGCCCGGGCGATTTTCTTTAAAACCCATCGCCAGATTTTTTGTGTGGTGTAAAAGTATATTCACTAAAGTGTCTTGCTGGTGGCCGGCTGCGGGATGAACCACTAAGCCCGAAGGCTTGTTAACGACGATGAGGTCCGCATCTTCAAACAATATCTCCAATGGCGAATCCCAGGCGGTGAGATCTTGGGGCTCGGGCTCAGGGATTTCGATCCTTACGATTAACCCTGGTGCCAGTTTTTGTGAGGCCTTTAGTCGAACGCCATTCAAGGTGACGAGTCCCCGGTCGATCAGTTCGGCCGCGCGTGAGCGCGAGGGAATGAAGTCGAGCGTGCTTAGCCATTTATCCAAACGGTCGATCGACTGCTCGGGAGTGACGGTGATGGTGTAAATGGAAGAACCGCTCAAGGTCTCTTCGACCGGAAGAATTTCATGTAAGCATCGGAAACGCGGCGCTCGTTGAGGCCCAGCAGTCGGGCCATCTGCACCACGAATCCGCGCGTAAAGACCGCGACCGGCAAAGCTTCAAGGTCATTGGCTTCGAGGGCAACCAGCGTGGACTTAATCACGCGAATCTCATCGCTCATTTGATCGAGAGTCACGCCCTTATAGAGCCTTACTTTTTGAATAAATAGACCGTCGATTTCCTCGGCCCTTTCGATTTCCGCTTCTAACTCAGGCTTAACTTCGTAAACCGAAAACTTGGTGCGTGCAAAACCGGTGGGTAAAGCTTCTTGTTTACCCACTGAAACTTTAACCGGCCCGATCCACTGATCTTGTGAGCGCGCGCGCGGAGGATCCTGTTGAGAAGGCCTTGGTGGCGGCGCCTTAGCTAAACCAATTTTGACATCATATTCTTTGCGGCGCGCTTGGTGCGAAAGAGTTTGGTAGGCCTCTTCGACGAGTGACATCAGCTGCGCGGCTTCTTCCGGCGTGAACATGCTGTAGATGGCTGGGCTGTTGGCCGAGTAGGTGCTGCGTGCACGTTGATAGGCATTGTAAATGTCGGTCGGCCCCGCGGTCGGTGGCACTTCTAGAAGTTCGTAATACGTCTGACCGGAATCGTGACTGCTCATACAACTTTATCAACCGTGGGAAAGCGGATTAAGCCGTTTTATCTTGCGGCTGGGGCTTTGCGATTTTTCGTGCAATCCCCATGAGCTGAGCGTACAGGTGACTTTGGCGATTCGCCATTAAAAGATGATGCTTCTGGCGCAGCGACTGCCATACCGCATTATCGTACTCAAGCCCGCCAAGGAATTCGCAAGGAAAGCCGAAATACTTATTACACACGCTTTGAAGTGCGTAACCCATGTCGACCTCTTGTCGGGTGCGCGCCTGATTCAGCACGATCTTGTATCCAAGGTCGGTCATGATGCCTTTCAATTTCGTTCCCAGCACGGGTTCGCGTGCGACTAACACTCGGATCAGGTCCGAAGGATTTTTGATACCGTGCGTGTCGCGATTCACAAGCAAATCGTCGATCTGGGACTTGAGTTGCAACTGATTTTCGTAGCGGCGCAATTTGCGAAAGAAGCTGGCTTTTAAAAATCGGTACGCGTTCTCAATGCTGGAAGGTTCCGGCGTAAATACGACCACTTTATGCTTCGCCATCAAAAAGAAATCCAACGTAGCATGATGTGTACCAGCACTAAGGTCGAGCACGGTAAAGTCCGCTTTGAGCCGGTAGATGGCGGACATGATGCGCGAGCGCTGAATTTCGTCAAGATTGGCGACGTCCATCGTTTCGCTTGAACCGCTGATCAGCTTAAGTTTTGGCCAATGCGTAGGTTGAACCAGCTGCTTCAGATCGGCCTGTGGATCGATGATGAATTCATTGATCCCTTTGTTGCTTAAAGGAAGTCCCAAGGAAGTGTGCAAATTTGCGCCGCCCAAATCTAAATCGATGGCGGTGACGTCGTAACCCAATTGCGAAAGAAAAATGGCAATGCTCGACGAGATAAACGATTTCCCAACGCCACCTTTACCGCCGCCAACAGCGATGATCGTGGATCCGGGTTCAACCCGCCCCCGAAGTGGAGAGAAATCAGCGTTTACGACGTTCGGTTTCACCGAAGAAATTCCCTTGGCTCTGCACCGCAGTGCTTACGGAAGGGCTTTCAGTATCCCCTTCTTCAATTTCTCTTCGGCCTCTGACGCACGAACATAAAGTGGTTTGACGGTTTTCCACGAAGAAAATGACGCACTTACGGACAACTGGACCAATGTACGCGCACTGGCGCTAGCGATTTCACCATCATCTCCCTCGATCAAAGTCTTGCCGATAAATTTCTGCTCATGAATTTCAGAGAGAGTGCCAGACTTAGGCCCGACCAAAGTCTTCATGGATCCACCCAAGTTTTCGTAAACCGCAAAGTAATAGAAGTTTTGGATGGCTTTGATGGCCACCAAAGCTTTCTCGCCTGGCAACGAGTTCGCAAAAGCCAAAACCTCAAGCGACGAAAATTTGGCGACCGGTTTGTTCAGCGCATACGCAAAAGTACGAACCATGTTGATACCGACACGCAATCCGGTGAACGAACCGGGCCCAACATTCACCACGAAATGCGTCACATTGTTAAGTGAGAAACCGGCAATCGATAAAGCCTCAGCTACTTCGAGAGTCGCTACCTCAGAATGCATCGCCAGCTTATCCCACCGGCGTTCGCTTAAAATTTTGAGTACGGAGTTTTTGCCCTCAGCCAGGGCCAGCGAGCCCCCCGCGGTCGACGTATCTACCGCGAGAATGAGTTTACCATCTGTTGGTGATGAGATTGGTGATGTCATTGTAGAAGGCGAATACCATCAAAAACATCAAAAGCATAAGGCCAACTTGCTGGGCGAGTTCCATTTTGCGCATAGAAATGGGGGCGCCACGTAAGCCCTCGATCGTATAAAAAACCAAATGTCCGCCATCGAGAATCGGCACGGGCAGAAGATTCAATAGAAACAGATTGATCGAGATGATGGCCATGGTGTGCAGAAAAGTGCTAATGCCTGCCGCGAACGAATGCGACGCCACTCGGCCGATAGTGATCACTCCGCCGACATTCTTGGCCGACACTTCACCCTGAACCAGGCGGACGAGACTCATCACCACGAACTCGGTCCACTTCATGGTTTCCTTCACGCCGTGCACCAACATCTGGGCGGGGTTGGAAACACGGTAGTGCACCGGCTGTGCGCCCGCGGGGAAGAAGCCGGAAACGATTCCTACCGTAAAGCGCTTTTCTTCCTGACCTTTCATGGTCATCAGTTTGGTCATCTCGGGTTTGATCTTAACGGTTTTTTCTTCACCGTTACGCAAGACCACGAAATCTAATCCTTCGCTGGCGGAATCAAAGCCCTTCACGTGGGTAAGAACGTCACCCCAAGCCTTGACCTCCGCATCACCGATACGAAGAACCTTGTCTTTAGGCAGTATGCCGGCTTTATCAGCCGGAGAATCTTTCTTTAATTGGTAGATGTAGAGTTCGGCGGGTTCGATTCCAAAAGCCTCGAGCGAGCCACCTACGGGCAAGCGGACTTCCACAATCCGGCCTTCGTTCTTCTCAAAACTTTCAACCGTCTTCACCTCAATTTTGGCAGGGGCCTCGCCTGCGGAAGCCTCAGCGAAGGCGGGCTGAAGTT
>JBEIHA010000154.1:0-7438 GCA_040381635.1 Pseudobdellovibrionaceae bacterium | reverse complement strand
GATATGGCATTTCGAAAAAAACCGCACTGACGTTCCTCGTTCGGAAACAGGTCAACGATATGAGTTGCTGATTCCCTTAAGGAATTATCGGAATCAGAGGGCGAAAAGTTAACGAAGTTGTCTTAGTTGTTGTCTTAGTTCGATACAGCCCGAACGTGGAGGATCCAGCCGCAAAATTTGCCAGTCCGCTCTAACATGCAAAGTGGACATTTCAATCCCTTTTTGAAGTTCGCCTCAGCGAGGGCTCGGCTTACTTCTTATCGCGAGGGGGCCAGTCGGGTCTAAACCCACCAAAGCCGAAATCGTTAATTGGACCCAAGGGTCGCTGCTGCCGTTGCGCTTCTTCGGGCGAAGAGCCCGTGCGACGATCTAGATCCGACCAGTCGTCTTCGAAACCATGTCTCAGCGTTTCCATGCGGCGCTTGTCTGCGGAGATATCGCCTGGCTTCTTAGTGCTCGGCGGTTGAAGGGCGAGGCTCAATTGATTTTCTAAGTCCGAAATGATGGCTTCTAGGCTTTGGACAGGGCGCGGTTGGCGTGTTTCCAAAATTTGTCCCGCCAGAGAATTCATTTCGGCGTAAAAAGCCGCAATTGAAATTCCCATATTCGCGGCCACGAAATCGGGAGTGGTCGATGCGACCAGGTCATATTTATCGAATAAGCGCTGCAGGCGCTGAAGCAATTCCTGGTGACCTTCGCTGAGCTTCGAAATCATCGAGGTTTCACAAGCCAACATTTTCTGCAGTCGAGCTTTCCCGGCATTGAAACTTGGCGTGGCCAGAACTGCGTTGGAAAACAACAAGCCTGCAATAATTATAAGCTTAAACATCGAGGAGACCTCCTGAGGGAACTTGCCCTCTAGGATTACAATATCCACGCCACTTAAGCCGCAGCTTTTAGCTTTTGAAAGATCGCCATTAAGGCCTTCATCACCACCGGGTCATATTTCCCGGCGAGCTTTCCGGACATCAGTTCGATCGCGTCGGTCGGTTTCATGGGATCGTTGTAGGATCGCTTCGTGGTCAACGCATCGTAGGTGTCAGCGACCGCTACGACGCGGGCCATGGAGTGAATTTCGCTGCCCAATAGTTTTTGCGGATAGCCGTTGCCGGCCATGCTTTCGTGATGTTCGAACGCGCAGGCCTTGATGTTTTCGGACGTGGAATGCTCTTGCAGAATAACTAAGCCATACTGCGGATGCTTTTGCATTTGTTGCCACTCGGTTTCGGTCAATGGACCATTTTTGCAAATGATATCCAAAGGGATATGACGTTTGCCGATGTCATGAAACAGCCCGCCTAAGCCCAGTTCGCGCAAGTCCGCACCTTTGAAACCCACCGCTTTCCCAAGCCCAAGCGAATAAATGCTGACATCGAGCGAGTGATTGTAAGTGTAGAAGTCGTGCGACGACAGGCCGATCAAATTCACCATAGCCGCCGCGTCGGAATCCATAAACTCGACAAAGTCTTCGATGGTTTGGCGCGCGTCGCTCAAGGCATTTTCGATGTCGGGACGTTCAAACAGTTCTTCGACCAGGCCCATGGTGCTTTCGCGAAGTATCAATGCTTTTTGTTTGGTGTCGAGTTTATCGCTTATCAATCCGTCGCGCACGAAGGATTGATAATTGCTGCGTTCGCTGATCAAAATGTAAAAACTTTCGGGCGCCTTTTTTTCGAAATTCGAAATTTTCGAAGCTTCCAGCTTATCGCCGGCCCGTAAATAATGAACAGGACGGCCACCGATCGATACAAATAAATCGAACGGAATGACGTGCAAGGGCGGCAAACTGTTAAGCCGGATCTTCATGTATTTCAAGGTGATGGCGTCGGTCGCGCGTACTGTGGTCATAGAAATATTCTGCCACATTTAAAGTGTTAAGACGAACTCGGCCCGACTTTTGGCTTAAGCAATCAAAAAGCTTCAACCACCAGGCGCGCCGCTGCGTAATCCTGTCCCGAAATGTGACAGGCCGAATCCGCACCGGGCCAGCCGGTCATCTGCACGCGCACGGTGTGCGGTCCGGGTTCAAGCGCGATCTCGCGGGTCGCGATCCAGGGCGTGTGGCAAGAAGCGGCCGCCGAGCACTGGGATACTCCAACAATATTGTCCCCCCACGTCAGGTGTCCATAGGGTGTGCCGTCGATCACAAAACGAATTCCGCAGTGAGTGCTTCCGTAGGTGGCGCCTGCGGTGGTGCCGGCGGAACCGTTGGCACGAATGTCCACCATCATTTTTTGCTCAAGAGTAAAGCTGATCGCGGCACCCGGAATGTCCTTCCAGTTCGTCCCGATGCTGGAAATATCCGCCGTTTGCTTGGCTGATCCAATACGCACTTTCGGCTTAAAACCGCCGATCGAGGCTGGGGCGGCGGGTGTAGGTGCGGCGACCGACGGATTAGTGACTTCGCTAGGAAGGTCCTTCGCGCAGTTTTGAAAAGCGGTCCCTAGGACCAACAGCGAGGCGGCGATAAATGAAGACCAGCTCAATCTCTTGGACATAGAGATTTTCCTTCCCGTTTTGAGACATAGTGAAAACACAGCGGGGTTAAGTTCTTTTCGGCAAAAAGCGCCAAAACTTTAGTCGAGGGCAATTGGCCAATAAGTCGACCGGCCGAGCTCCTATTACCGTGCAAAATGAGCACATGGCCACCAAATTACCGCTGAGTTATTGTTTGACTAAACCCAAGGAACTGCCATCTTAGACGGCGTAATGGCGCTGCAATTCGACTCGGAAGTTCAATTCGTTAAAGGCGTCGGCCCGAAGCTAGGCGATCTCCTTAGGCGCCGTGGCATCAAGCAGGTGCAAGACCTGCTCGAATACTTTCCGCGCACTTACGAAGATCGGCGTGCGATTCGGCAAATTCAGTCCTTGGTGCCCGACCAATTGGTTTCGCTAAAAGCGCAGATCATAAATATTCGCTCGATGCCCATGGGAAAATCCAAGCGCCGAATTTGGGAGGTCCTGCTTGGCGATCCGTCAGGCCGGATTTCGTGCAAGTATTTTCGTGTTCCTTACAAAGGCTATTTCGAACGCTTTCAGCCCTTTCAACAAGTGCGGGTGATTGGCAAGGTCACCAGCTACCGGGGTACGACCGAATTTCACCACCCGGATATCCACCCCATCAAAGAAGAAGACGAGATCTCGAACGCGCTGATTCCGATCTATGCCGAAATTGACGGCCTGGCTTCGCAAAAAATTGCTAGATTAGTGCGCGCGGTTTTGGATCAGCCGATTCCTGAATCTTTGCCCGATTCAATTTTGGAAAAATACGGGCTGATGCCGCTCTCGCAATCTTTGCGCGAAATTCACGAGCCGCCGGTTGAGCAAGGGGACTTGTTTTTAAATTTCAAAGCCGAAGCGCAGAAGCGCGTTATTTTTGACGAATTGTTTTTGGTCGAATTGCATATGGCAGGAAAGCGCGCGGGTGTTGACAAAGAAATATCACGGACGATTCAGTCGTCTGGGAAGCTGGCCGATAAATTGCGCCAAGGTTTGGAGTTTGAGTTAACGGGAGCACAAATTCGTTCTTTCGAAGAGATCGTGCGCGATTTGCGCAAAAGTCATCCGATGCACCGTTTGGTTCAAGGCGACGTGGGCAGTGGAAAAACTTTGGTGGCGCTGATGGCCGCGGTCTTCGCCGCCGAAAGTGACGTACAAACGGCCCTGATGGTGCCGACCGAAATTTTATCCGAGCAGCATTTCCAGACGGCGGTGAAACGTTTAGAACCTTTAGGCGTTAAGGTGGGCTTGCTAACTGGGCAGCTCAAAGCCAAAGAGCGTGAGCGGATTTTGAACGGCTTGAAGTCGGGTGAAATTCAAGTGTGCATCGGCACCCATGCGCTGATTCAAGACGACGTTGAATTCAAAAATCTAGGCTTGGTGATCGTCGATGAACAGCACCGCTTCGGTGTCGAGCAAAGAAACAAACTCAAAGCGAAAGGGCTATCGCCCCATTTCTTGGTGATGACCGCCACGCCGATCCCGCGCACCCTGGCTTTAACGGTTTATGGGGACTTGGACATTTCAGTGATTGATGAAATGCCCAAAGGGCGAATTCCTATCGTCACGCGAAAGACTTTTCAAAGCAAACGGCCGCAGGTGCTGCAATTTATCCGGGATCACTTGAAGACAGGTAGGCAAGCCTACATCGTCTACCCTTTGATCGAAGAAAGCGAAGCGATGGATTTAAAGAATGCCATCGAAGAGTTCGAAAAGGTGAAGATCGAATTCCCCGAGTTCAAGGTCGGTCTGCTGCACGGGCGAATGAAGCCCGCGGAAAAAGACGAAGTCATGAATCATTTCCGCCGCAATGAAATCCAGATTATGGTTTCAACCACGGTCATTGAAGTCGGGGTTGATGTTCCGAATGCGAACATCATGCTGATCGAGCACGCGGAACGCTTTGGACTTTCACAATTGCATCAACTGCGCGGCCGGGTCGGGCGTGGTGCCTTTAAAAGTTTTTGCATTCTGATGCTGGGCTATGCGCTGTCCGAAGAAGCGACCCGCCGGGCGGAAATTATGGAAGGCACCAACGACGGCTTTAAGATCGCCGAAGCCGATTTGGAAATGCGCGGGCCCGGCGAATTTTTAGGGACACGGCAAAGCGGACTGCCCGGATTTAAGATGGCCAACTTGGTCCGAGACTTAAAGATCCTTCAGGATGCTCGCGAGGCGGCGTTTGAATTGATCGCTATCGATCCCGAGCTTAAAAATCCCGAGCATCTGCCATTGAAGAAAAAACTGGAAATCTTACTTAAAAATTGGGGGTGGCTAGTTCAATTATTTGTCGTAAATTAATGATATTTGCCTTACGATAAGCCATGACTAATTTTGACTTAGCAAGTGATTATCTTAAGCGCGCGACTTCGCGAATGAAAGCCGTCGAGCTTTTATTCAATGAAGCCAATTACCCAGCCTTTTACGGCGAGAATGATTTTATTCCCGGTCGAGAATACGATAAAAATCAGGCCGAGGAATTTGTAAACGAAACGCGCTGGTTACTAAAGTCCGTTGTTGAGGCCTTAGCGTGAGCCGTGCGAAGGCTTTGGCTGGCGTAATCTCGGCGTTAGTGGATCACACGAAGCGATACTACGGTGATCGTCTGGTGGGTATTCTACAGTTCGGATCCACCGTAAATCAGATCAAGCCAGTGACCGATCTTGATTTGCTTATTGTTGTGGGCGATTTGTCGTCAGATCGGCAGGTTCGAGATCAAGAATGGCTAAAAGTAGAAGCCCTGTTAGAGGGTGAGCTGCAGTGGGCGCGAAGTGAAGGGCTACATCTTGCTCTATCGCCAATCATTAAGACACCTGACGAAGCTTCACGTTTTCAATCCTACTATTTGGATTTTCCTGATTGCTCAGTGGTGCTTTATGACCCAAGGCAATTTATGGAGAAACTGATTGAGCGCACGCGTTATTACATTCACGACAGTGGCGCGGTGAAAAAGCAAGTGGGTAGCCTTTGGTACTGGGACTTGGCGCCGGGGGCCACCTACAAAGATATTCGAAAGATTGGTTGGTGAGCATGAAAAGCTCAGAAGTTCGTTGGAAACAAAGATTGAATAATTTTTCACAGGCGTTTGCTCAGTTAAAGGCCGCTGTCGAGCTGTCGCGGCAAAGGCCGCTGTCTGATCTTGAAAAACAAGGGATCATTCAAGCGTTTGAGTTCACGCATGAACTGGCTTGGAATGTACTTAAGGATTATTTTGACCACCAAGGAAGCAATTTGATTACCGGCTCCCGCGACGCCACGAGAGAAGCCTTTAATAAAGGCTTAATCCGTGACGGCGACACATGGATGGAAATGATCAAGAGTCGAAATCAAGCTTCGCACACGTACAATAGAGCCACAGCGGATCAGATCGTTGAAAGAATAGTCTCTACGTATTTTCATAGTATTTCAGAATTCTTCACGACCATGCAAGAGCTGTCAAAAAAATGAGTTCCCAGGCGATCCGGCTATTTGGCCTTAGTCCGTCCGTAATTCAGTCGTTGAAGGCGATCTTCGGCAAAAATGCGCGTGTTGAAAGGGCAGTTGTCTATGGATCGCGGGCAAAGGGAACATTTAGGGATGGGTCCGATATAGATATAACTTTGGTTGGTGAAGACTTAAACGCGACGGATTTACTGAAAATTGAAAATGAAATCGACGACCTAATGCTGCCCTACAAAGTGGATCTTTCTTTGTTTAGCCACATCGATAACGAAAGCTTGAGGCGCCACATCTTAGATGTTGGCAAAGATTTGTAAGACTACTTTCCGGACTTCTGATGAATCTCGATCAATTTCTGAACCTGCTCGGCCAAAACCCTGTTCTGCTCTTCCAGTTTTTCCACACGGGTCTTTAAGTCCGCGTTTTCAGCTTTGACTGACGCCACTTCGCGGTCGACTTCTTGAATTGCACGGATGCTCCAAGGAATCAGGCCGATGTAGTTGACGCCGATGTAGCCGTTCTCCGGATCAATGATGCTGGTCAAATTCGGCACCAGCGCTTGAAGGTCTTGGGCCATCACGCCGTATTCGGTCTTTCGCTTATCGTCACCCTTCATGGTGTAGGAATAGATGGGCAGTTGGCGTATGACGTCTATGCCGAAGGTCAAGGGCTGTACGTTTTCTTTTAAGCGGCGATCGGACACGTCAGTGATGGTGCCGGTGTATTCGATGTTGCCGGTCACGTCCAAGGCCACGCTTGGGTTGGACATGCCAATACCGACGTTGCCGGCGAAATAGTTTGAATCGTTGGCTCCGACTTGGTAGACCCCAAAGCCGTTCGTAGCTTGCAGGTCGTTAATCCGCAATCCGTAGGCATTGGTAAGGGTTCCCGAGGTAACCTGCGTCTCTACAAGTAAGCCGTTGAAATTATCGGTGGTGCCCGCGACGGTGCTTTGGAAGTGAGAATAAAGTCCGTTTGCCGTAGAAATATTCCCCGTACCATATCTCGTTATAAAGCCTTCGACACCGACGGCTGTTCCGAGCGTGCCTGTCCCCCCCTGTTCGGTGACGCCTGCCATTCCAACAAATGTTGCGTTAGAGAGATTGGCGTTAGCAAATTTAGCGACCGATCCATTGCTACCATAATACGTTGCGGTTGAGGCTGAGCTCGGGCTTGCGATGGAATAGAAATAATTAAGTTTCGGTACACCAGAAGTGTCGGTCATTGTGCCGGTCACATGAAGTAAAGAGGTTGGGGTTGTCGTCCCGATCCCGACGTTTCCGCCCGCAAGAATGCGCATTCGCTCCGCCGCCGAAGTGCTGAACGCCAACACGTCCGCTGAAGGAGCAAAGATACCGTTGTCGGTGTCACCGACGAAAGTCAGACCAGGTGCCGCAGCAGTGCCGGCGAGGTGTTTCAGCGTGCCCGTCATGTTGACCGAACCGTTGGCCATAAAGTCGCCCGTGCCGCCGGCAGCTAACGAAACCCAAGCCGAGCCGTT
>JBEIHA010000153.1:0-7535 GCA_040381635.1 Pseudobdellovibrionaceae bacterium | reverse complement strand
TCCATCGACTAGTGCCCGTGATCGCCTTGGCGATCGCCGCGGTCACCGCGCGAATAAATCTTCGAGACGCATGACGATTCGAAAGCTGAATGTGCAGATGAATATGATTACCCGGATCTGCCAGCGAAAGAATCTTCACCCCATATTTCACCGAGAACTTATTTATAATGGGCTTCCACTTATCGCGCGTTGCTTGAAACCGCCATTTTCCTTTGGCGTGCGTGGACCGCAAAACCAGATGCATCGAGCTTTTTACGGCCAAAGGCCTCGGGAATTGCCGACCTTTACGCTTGGTCATTAGGCTTCCGCCGTAGGCTTTTTCTTCTGGTTTAAAGCCGAATTCAAAATTTCCAGTGCAACAAGATGGACTAAAGTCGGGAGGTAAGTTGAGCCAACCGACGAAGTCCACGAACATCTTAAGTTACCACACAAAGGATGTTTATGAATTCGTATCGTCGGTTGACCCGAGAAGACAGGATAATGATCCAAAAGGGATTAGAACAAGGAAAAAAGAAAATTGAGATTGCTTTAGAACTTGGTTTTCACCGAAGTTCTGTCTCTCGCGAAATTTCGAGGAATAAGGCTGTTAAAGCGCCGTACAACTGGAAGGGTGCGCAATCAAAAGCGGTTTTGGCAAAAAAGCAGCGCCATGAGTATAAGCGCAAAATATCGGGCCCGCTCGAGGAGCTGGTTTGCCAGCAGTTGGAAGCCTACCTAAGTCCACAACAAATCAGTGAGCGCTTGCGACTGGAAAAATCCAAGTGGCGGTTAAGCCATGAAACTATCTACAAGTGGATTTACTTTTTGGCGCCTGATTACCGGGCGTGCCTGAGATGGAAGTCACGCAAGCGTCAGAAGCGA
Organism: Pseudobdellovibrionaceae bacterium; assembly: GCA_040381635.1. Taxonomy (GTDB): domain Bacteria; phylum Bdellovibrionota; class Bdellovibrionia; order Bdellovibrionales; family UBA1609; genus JALHOQ01. Next base: position 6,674 of record JBEIHA010000153.1, on the reverse strand, counting down.
TCTCGAAGGTTACGAAGACTTCAGATCAAAGCTCCCCGAAAATTGATTACAGAGCGATCCGAAAGAGCCAACTCAAGAAGCGAATGCGGCCACTGGGAGCGAGATCTTTTAGAAGGTCGACGCGGAGGCCCGGCATTACTTGTGATTCAAGATCGAAAAACACGACGAACTATTTTGAAAAAAATAATCTCCAAGCACGCTACTAAAGTGAATTGCGCAACCGTCGGCAGCTTAAAAAATCAGAAAGTCTTATCAATGACCAACGACAACGGCATTGAGTTTGGGTGCGGAGAAGAATTGGAAAAATTAATTAAAGCTCCAGTCTACTACTGCCACCCATACACCAGCTGGGAGCGTGGAAGCGTTGAAAATGTAAACGGATTGATTAGGCAGTATTTTCCAAAGCGTACCGACTTCAGTAAAGTCAGCGATAACGAAATTAAGCGAGTTGAAAGAGCCGTAAATGCTAGACCAAAAAAAGTCTTAGGCTACCGAACGCCAGCTGAGGTACACGATCAACTAGACATGCAAATCATCAGGTCCGAATCGTATTATCGTCGCGCGATGTATGTCAGGGACTACGAAAGTTTGAAGAGAAGTATGATCAGAGAGGTTGGGTATTTTTTAGAAATAAACTAGATGTGTTTGTTGCGCTGGATACTTGAAGTTGGGCACGCCGAAAAAGGAGCGATGGTTTTGTTGAGTATGTTGAATTCAACGAACGAGCACAGAATTAGGGCAGAAATGATCAAGCGCAGCCGCAAGAAACAACTCGAATTCAACAGCCTAGGATTCGAACGGCCCGGCGACTGCTTTGGTGGTGGATTGCTTAAAGGCAATCCTAAGACCAAGCGTCCTTTAGATTCGAAGTTACCGATTCATCTGACTCTTCGAGCGCGGAAAAGTGTCCTGCGGTTGCCGAAGGTCTTCGCCAAGGTGAATGTCATCATTCGAGAAACAGCCGCCAGACATGGGGTGAAAGTGTACAAGTTCGCCAATGTCGGAAACCATATTCACTTAGCGCTTAAGATCCCGCGCCTGGATAGCTGGGCCGCATTTATTCGTGAACTCACTGGCAGGATTGCCTTAGCGTGCCGTGATGTTTACGGTGAAAAAGGCTTTTGGATGTTTCGGCCGCACACGCGCATCGTGCGTGGCTGGAAGAAAGCGTTCCAAACCGTTAAGGACTATATTTATTTGAATTGGTGTGAAGCTGAAGGTCATATTTCGCGTAAAGAAACAAAAACGCTCAAAGACTTGCGCGCCATTTTTTCGACAGCTTAGCGTTTGGCCAAGCCAAGCCAAGCCAAGTCGATCAATCCGCACATTTCTCTAGCACCGAAAAATAAATCGGTCCGCAGTCGAATCGATCCGGCAGGACGATCCAGCCGAGTTCCGTAGGCTCGCCGATCTCGGCCTCCACGGGCACAACCGTGAAAAGGCCTTCGCGGCTTTCTTTCAAGCGATCGATCACGCCGTCATTTTCCATCGGATTGACCGAACAGGTGGAATAGACCAAAAGCCCGCCCGGCTTCAAACAATCCAGCGCCGAACACAACAGCGCATGCTGACGCACCACCAAACCCTTGACGCCCTTCAAAGACCAGCGCCCCAGTTCTTGAGGAGAGCCCAGCAAATGACGTTCGCCAGAACAAGGAGCGTCAACCAAAATACGATCAAACTCGCCCGCGCGCGATAGGCCCCAGCGGCTGGCGTCGCTCTTAGTAATATCGATGTTGTTTATAACCGAAGGCGGAAGGCAATCGTGAAATACGGCCTTAAGGCGCTGCACACGCGGCATCGATAAATCGTTGCAGCTAAACCGGGCTTCACCACCCAGCGCGAAGATCATCGCCAAACTTTTGCCGCCGGGACTGGCGCAGAAGTCGGCGATACGATGCTGAGGCTGACACTCAAGAAAGCGCGCCGGCAGCAGCGAAGCCGCGTCGAGACGATAGTCTTGAAGCGAAGACGAAAACGGATTGCGCAGAACTTCTTGGCGCGGATCCATCAGAAGCGCGGCACGCAAGCTGGGCCAGCGCTCAAGATAGGCAGCGGCAAAAAATTCCTCAAACATTTTCATGCGCTCGGGCTTAGGGCTATTTTTTGCGGCGCGATTTTTTCTTTTCACAACTCTGTGTCCCGCTGACATAAACTAAATAAAACATCTTAGTGCCAGGATGGCACTCGACCGACATCTAGGAGGGATCGCATGCGAAAGCAAGCGCTTGGCGCAATTTTGGTGATAATTTCCGGACTCACCGTCTTCAACGCAAATGCCAAGATATCAGGCAAAGTCATTTACGGCGCGGACAATCGGCGCGATTACTTCGAAGTTCCCGACGTGCAGTGGAGAAACAAGGCCGACGCAACAGTGGCCCTGATCCGCGCCGCTAGCCTCGATAGTGTTGGCGGTCTGACCACCATCAAAACGGTGTCTTACGGACGAAGCCTCGGCCTTTGCGCCAGTGAACCTTACTTCGATCAAGAGACCGCGGCCTTTTGCTCGGGCTTCTTGGTGGCCCCCGACACACTTGTGACGGCCGGTCACTGCGTGCGCTCGCAAAGCAGCTGTGATTCTACTAAATTTGTTTTTGGCTTTAAGCTCACGGCCGCGGCCACGCAGCCGCGCACGGTAGCGACGGATATGGTCTTTGGTTGCGCGAAGCTCGTGCATTCGGTAGCGAACGCGGGCGGCGAAGATTTTGCCGTCATTAAGCTGGATCGCCCCGTCACCCACGTCGCGCCACTAGCTGTTCGCGCACAAAGTTTGCCTCGGGAAGGTGATCCGCTGGTGGTGATCGGACATCCCGCAGGTCTTCCGCTGAAAGTGGCCGACGGCGCCACCGTCCGCAAAGTGAATGCCCAGCACCTGGTCGCGAATTTAGATACTTACGGAGGAAACTCCGGATCAGCGGTCTTCAACGGCAGCACCGGCGAAGTCGAAGGAATCCTTGTGCGCGGAGAAATGGATTTTATTTACAAGGACGGATGTCGCATATCTAATCAATGCGCCGACAACGCTTGCCGGGGCGAGGACGTCACTCTGTTTGAGCGCGTCCGCGCACACCTTTAGAAATCTCAAGGACAATTATTCAGTCGGCCGGCCTGACAGCGCTGGCGAATCACCTGCGACGAGGTTGAAAAGAGCGAGGGCGCAAATTGCCCTTGCACGTCGCTGGCGGGACCACTCACACTCGAGGGCCGAAAGCCCACGGCTGCATCAGACGCCGAAGCGAACTCGCGTCCGCCGCCGGCATTGAGCGACGCTGAGCCCGCTGCACCACCAACCGATCCATTCGCGCCGCCGTAGCCTGCTTGGGAGTAACCATTGGTAGCGCCTTCGCGCATGCCTTGATCCGCACTGGCTGAGCCCGAGACCGCAGATTGAGTAGAAATTCCGCCCGTCGAGCCAGCGCCCGAACCGGTCAAATTCGAACTACCGTTCCCGCCGCCGCCGGTGGTGGTGGTGGAAACCGTAGCCCCACTCCCCGTGCTGACCGGTTGGGGCAACACCACCGCCGGCAGTCCACCCGCCGCGACCGAGCCCGGCACCTGCGATCCGCCACCGGCCGCAAAAGAGGGATCAGCGAAAGCAGGATCCGTGGGGCACGACACTTTTGCCTTTTCAATTTCGCCTACGGAGTTTTGCGCCAAACAAAGTGCCGGATTCTGTGCGCAGGCCGGCGACTGATTGCGCTGAATCTGCAAACAGCTGGGGCAAGAACCCCGTCCGCCCGCTTTACAAAAGTTCCAGCCCATCACGCCTCGGCAATAAGGCGAGCCCACACCTTCGCCCGTCACACCGTACAAAGTGGCGGGGTCAACGCCAAACACGACTCCCGGAGGCGTTTGCGGCTCCACCATAATGGTCGCATTGCCGCCCGCCGTGGGCCCGCAATAGCGCGACGAAAACTGTTGGCAGGTGGGATCATCCAGAATTGTTTTACAGCGGTTTTCCATAAAGCCATTGCAATCACGATACGCAAGCGCATCCGGCTTACTGCAATCGATCGAACCGTTGGCCTGCAAAGCCCCCTGGTAAGGCATTTGCGGCATCTGCTGCTGAGGCTGCTGATCGTCCTTCTTCTTTTGCATCATCATCATAAGGCCCGCACCAAGTGCCGCGCCCATGAGTCCAGTCATCAGCGCGTTGTTGTTTCCGCCACCGTTCGCGTCGGTAGCCGCTTGGGTGTTAGCCGCCGCGGCGGCGCCCGCGGTGTTGTTCGCGCATTCGCGAGTCATGGCGGCAATGTTCTCGTCGATCTTTTTGCACTTGTCCTCGGTGCATGGTTGTTGTCTGGGCTTACATTTCGGCTTTTCGGCTTCACATTTTTTTTGGGCCGCACAAGCCGCTTGGGCAGCTGTCGTAAAACCCTGACCGAGCACTTCCGAACCGTGATTGCTACCGACGACGGGACCGCGCGAAACCGCGGCCGCCTGCACGCCCGCCGAAGTATCCGCCGTTCTAAACGCCGCCACCGCCTTGTCACATTCTGACTTCGGCTGGCAAGATTCGCCGCCATCGCCCGAAGCCTTCATTGGGACGAGCGAAACCGGCATCATCGCAATTGCGATGATGAGCTTAAGCGCGCTCTTTAGAGTTTTGGTTTTCATTTAACTACCTCATCCTTCAAAACTTATCGGTCTAGTTTGAGACTGACCTAAGCCTCAAATTGAGACTTCCATTACTTTACCTGCGGCCGACAATGCAGCATACGTCCGCGCAAACACCGGTTCTTAAGCACATCACTTTGAATAGAAAAAACACTGGGCCCGTAACGGTTGGTCACGTCCGTGGCGTTGGCCGCGCTGGGTAGCCCTTCCGCTTGAGAAGCGATCGTACGATCCACGTCCGAAGGTGTGGGGCTGCCGGGACTCGACGAGCTTGGCGAATCCGAGGAATTGTTTTCGGAGACGCTTTGCGAGTAACCGCCCGAGGCATCTACTCTTAAACTATCGCCAGCAAGGCCTTCGCGCTCGCCAAAACTATCAAATGGCAGCTTCAGGTCAGACAAATCATCCAGCGTCGCACCCGAACTTGTTCCGACCGAGGCCCCGCCGCCACCGCCGCCGCCCGCACCACCGCTCGCGGCGGCGACTCCGGAATCCAGGGACTGAGTGCCGAATCCGGCCGTGCCTTGTGCGGGGCCCTCGGCGCCGCTACCTAAACATTCACTTTGTATTCTCGTTCGGTCCACGCTCGACATGTTTTTCAAGCAACCGGCGGCATCGCCCGCGCACTGCTGTTTGAAGCGCGCACACCTGGCCGAGAGGGCCGTGGGTTTTGCGGCGGCTCCGTTCACGCAATCGGGATCGGCTGTGCCGAAACCGACAGCGCCCGCGCTTTGGCCTTTGCACTTGTCGGCGACGGCGCTTTTGCACTGGGCATAGAGGTTCGCATTCGCACCTTGGCAGACATCGTCCGCGGGCTTCGGGGATTCTTGTTGCGCGGGATTTTGGGATGGCGACTGTGACGCTTGCGGGGACTGCGGCGATTGGGATTGCTGCTGAGGTTGTTGTTGTGGCTGCTGACCTTGTTGCTGACCGGCCTGATTGCCTTGATTGCCGCCTTCTGACGCCTCACCTGTTTGGCCGCTGCCCGAGGCAATGCGCGAGGTCTCTCTCTCGGCGCGGGTCAAAGCCGTGATGTGCTGTTGAATAGTGGTGTCGCAACTGGTTTGCTCGCGTCTCACGCGGGCTGCGGCGCTTTGGCCTATGATTCCGGAGACATTGCACTTGGATTTGTCTTTACAATCCGGTTTCACTCGTTCGCATGCGCTTCTGCCAGTGGAGTAGGCCGTGCTTGCGTTACTGGTCGTGGACTGATTGCGGTCGGCGTTGCCACGCACTCGAATTTGTCCAGCGGTTTCGGTCGTGGCTCGATTGGCTAAGGCGCCCGCTTGGGTATCCGCGCCTTGTCGCGCCTGGGCGCAGGCGTTTTTAGCTTCGCAAAAAGTGCGTAGGCATTTTTTTGCTTCGGGGTCCCTGACGCCGGAAGGTTCGCAAGAATTGGGTTGGTTTTCCGCCATGGCAGACAGACCTGAAAAAATCAGGGCGCACACCAGAATGTGGCGGAGGGCGGGGGACGACATGTTTTGATTATGCCAAGCCCATGGAATTTCTGGGTAAATTTTTGAAAATAAGGCCATTTAGGAGACTTGTTGTTTCAATCTGAGACATCCCCTACACTTCCCGCCCATGGAAAGAATCATTTCGCTTATCGGAATTCCGATCTTGATCGCTTTGGCATGGTCTATCTCTTCGGACCGCCGCCAGTTTCCTTGGCGCATCGTTATTTGGGGTGTGGCGCTTCAATTTATTTTTTGCGTTTTGGTGATTGGGATTCCGGCGCTGGGGTTTGACGGACCGTTAAGGTTTTTGTTCGCCGCCGCTAATGACTCCATCAACGCGACGATCGACTTTACTTTGATAGGCTCGCGCTTTATTTTCGGCGATCTGGTCGACAGCAAAAAATTTGGTTTTATTTTCGCCGTACAGGTTTTGCCGACAATTATTTTTATCGGGTCGTTGATGTCGGTGCTGTATCACGTGGGCCTTATGCAAAAGATCACGCACGGCTTTGCCTTCGTGATGCAAAAGACGATGCGCACTTCGGGCGCCGAAACTTTGGCTGGTGCCGCCAATATTTTTGTGGGGCAAACGGAAGCGCC